>NZ_CALETI010000265.1 GCF_937920075.1 uncultured Agitococcus sp. | reverse complement strand
TAACAACACGCGCCGCGTCATAGATTTTAGGTATCAAGTCGATAATGATACGGCCCGTCCATTTGATAGCTCGTGCAATGTTATCAATATATGCAAAGTTAGCGGTATCACCTTTACGCTGTTGCGCTAGGATAGCACGACCTGATTTTTCGTTGTCTTGTTCACCCAATGACGCGCTAAATATGCCTGTTGTGCTTTTCATTTCGTCAACGCACATCAACGCCGCTTCATTTGCGCCTTTGTCGATAATGCCTGCGTTAATACGGCTAGGCGTTGGCGAATTAGTATCATTAACAATCAAGTATGGAGCGTTAGACGTTAGACTGTCTTGCCAGTGCTGCTCAAAACCTTCAATCTGTTTAGCAGTCACTAACACGGGTGCTTTCGGGGCTAATGCCTTTTGCTCAGTGTCAATCGTGCGCCAATAGTTATACATACGCTGTGGGTCTTTTGCAAAGCGTACTAAGCCGCGTAAGGTGCGCTTGCCATCGACCAAGTCTTCTTTGCCATTAACGCCCACAATCGGCAAATACTTGCCAGCCCAATCTGATTCTTCTAAAACACCAGCACCGCTAATCATACACATTTTGATTTTAGTGATGGTTGTTTCACGCTGATTCACTACGTTAAAACCAAACAAAGGCTTCTCTAGCGTAACCTGTGTATTGCCTTCCTCGTCTTGCACCGCGTACAGTGTTGCCTTTTCGTCAACTTTGTACCAATGTTCAGCGACAATAACTTGGTCTTTATCAACAGTCCAATCGCTTGTAAAGTCGTCAAAATTGTAATCGGCTTCCTCTTTTTTTGGCCAACGCTGCTTATATTCATCTTTAGTGATTTTTACACGAATAGTCACATGACGCGCATCGCTATAATCAGGTAATTGACTGTTTTTATCAAAGTAAACAGATAAAGGGTCAGTAATACGCTCGATGCAAATAATCTGATTAAAACTATCCTCACTTTCGTACTCAGTCTTAACACGCCATGCACCAAAACCAAAACAGGCGGTATGCTCTACGGCAGTATCATAAGCAAAATCAGCGTTTGACTCGTTTTGAATTGAGCGTATCAGGCCGTCATAGATTGCAGCAATATCTTCGTCACCATCTTCGCCTGCATGGACTTTAATGCTCGGCTTATTTTGACGTGCATCACCCACAATCTGGTCAATAAACGCTGGTAAACGGTTAATCGTTTGGATAGGCCGCCCCGACATTTCGCGCCCTTTGCGGATTAAATCAGGCCATTGGTCGCCTGCAGCAAAACGTTGGTCATCGCGCATCAACTCACGTTCATCGTGTTTAGCGTCAATATCGGCTTTGATGTTGTCGCAATACTGTTTATATAAATCTTGGTCTTTCATGTTGTCGTCTCGACAATAAAGTAATTATTAACCCATCCAGCCATGTTGAACGTAAGCCTTTTTAATCGGCTTATGTTTTACTGATTCTTTGAACGCAACAGCCATATATCGGAACGCATCGCAGCCATGACTTGACCAATCGTGAGCTGGTATGTTGCGCCTGTTGCCGTTCTTGTCGGCTTCATAATGATAATACTCTAAGGCTTTTATGCCCTCTTTGCACTTATTTTCGTCTATCCACACATTGGGCATAGCCATTCTTACCGCGTTAATGCCGTTATCAATGCCAATTTGCGGCACTATCTCAACCTTTAAGCCAAAACCCTCGACAATCTCTTGAATGGTTTTGCCTGTAGCTAGGTTCGCATGACGGCCGT
>NZ_CALETI010000264.1 GCF_937920075.1 uncultured Agitococcus sp. | reverse complement strand
ATCCTGAATTAAAAATTTGGATTGATGTTGATAAAGAAGCCAAAACCATTACCTTGCGTGATAACGGTATTGGCATGAGCCGTCAAGAAGTAATTGATAATTTAGGCACAATTGCACGCTCTGGCACATCAGAATTTGTTAAAAACTTAACAGGTGACCAAAAGAAAGATGCGCAATTAATTGGTCAATTTGGTGTTGGTTTTTATTCGGCCTTTGTTGTTGCCCAAAAAGTAGAAGTGTATACCCGTCGTGCAGGTGCAGCCGCTTCTGAGGCTGTGAAGTGGGAATCTGAAGGCGAAGGCGCATTTACTGTAGAAAGCATTGACAAAGCTGAGCGTGGTACAACCATCGTTTTACATTTACGTCCTACCCAAGAAGAATTCGCTGACGCTTTCCGCTTAAAAAATATCATTCACAAATATGCCGAACATATTGCTATTCCTGTGTGTATGAAAGCACAAAAATGGAATGACGAAGGCAAAGAAGAAGTGGGTGATTATGAGGCCGTTAATAAAGCAGCCGCTTTATGGACACGCCCACGCAACGAAATTAGCGAAGAAGAATATCAAGGATTTTATAAACACATTGCCCATGATTATGAAAACCCATTGGCATGGAATCACAATAAAGTTGAAGGTAAATTAGAATATACCTCGTTGTTGTTTGTACCAAAACGTGCGCCCCATGACTTATATCAACGTGATGGTGTTCGTGGTTTAAAATTATATGTGCAACGTGTATTTATTATGGACGATGCCGAACAATTCTTGCCAATGTATTTACGCTTTGTCAAAGGCATTGTCGACTCTAATGATTTACCACTCAACGTTTCGCGTGAGTTATTACAATCAGGCAAAGTTGTTGATAGCATGAAGTCTGCTTTAACACGTCGTGTGTTAGATATGTTGACCAGCATGGCCGACAGCAAAGCCGAAGACTACGCGGTTTGTTGGGCACAGTTTGGTAATGTCTTAAAAGAAGGTGTTGCTGAAGATCAAAGTAACCAAGATAAAGTCTTAAAATTATTAAGATTTGCCTCTACCTTATCAGGCGATGCGGTTGAATCTGTGGCTTTAGCCGATTATGTCGCGCGTATGAAAGAAGGCCAAGAGAAAATTTATTATCTCACCGCCGAAAACTTTACTGCCGCTAGCCAAAGTCCACATTTAGAAGTGTTCCGTAAAAAAGGTGTAGAGGTATTGTTGTTAACAGACCGTTTAGACGAATGGTTAATGACCCATTTAACCGAGTTTGACGGCAAACAATTCCAACATATTGCCAAAGGTGATTTGGACTTAGGCAGTTTAAGCAGCGAAGAGGACAAAAAAGCCGAAGAACAATTGCAAGAGACCAGTCAGCCTTTAGTTGAGCGTTTGCAAAAAATCTTAGCTGATAAGGTTCAAGCGGTAAAAGCCACTCAACGCTTAACGGACTCACCAGCTTGTTTGGTGCGTAGTCAGTATGATTTGGGTGCAGCAATGCGTCAATTATTAGAGGCAAGTGGTCAAAAGTTACCAGAATCTAAACCTACGTTAGAGATTAACCCAAGCCATCCATTAGTAGCACGACTCAGTAACACGAATGATGATGCACGTTTTGAAACCTTAGCCCTGATTGTCTTAGATCAAGCAACTTTAGCAGAAGGTAGTGCACTGGCCGATCCAGCAGCTTATGTGAAGCGTTTAAATAGCTTATTGATGGAATTAGTGTAATAAGCTTACTACAAATTGATAAAGGGCGCGTATGCGCCCTTTATTTTGCTTAAACGTCTAAAGTTTGCTATCGTGAAGAGAAATAATTTACATAGGAATAAGTATGACCTTATCTAAGCCGCGTGTTGCTGTATTAGGTGGTGGTAGTTTTGGTACTGTAATTGCCAATTTAGCAGCAGGTAATGGTTGTCAAACCACGCAATGGTTACGTGATGCCGAGCTTGTTGCAGAGATGCAGGCCACTCATCAAAATACCCGTTATCTTAAAGGTTTTGATTTACATCCCACTTTACAATTTAGCACCGATTTAGCGCAAACAGTGAGTCAAGCTGACTTAGTGTTTGTCGCTATTCCCAGTAAAGCCTTTAGACAAGTGATTCAAACGGCAAAACCTCATTTTCAAGCTAAACAAATGCTTGTCAGTATGACTAAGGGTATTGAAGCAGATACGTTTTCGTTAATGAGTCAAATTATCCGTGAAGAAGTGCCGAATGCGCGATTAGGCGTATTAAGTGGTCCTAATTTAGCCAAAGAAATTGCTGCCAAAATGCCAGCAGGTACTGTCATTGCCAGCTTAGACCCTGATTTACGTGCCACTGTTCATCAAGTGTTAGCTTGCCCATACTTTAGAGTATTTGCTAATACTGATATTTATGGTGTGGAGTTAAGTGGCGCATTAAAAAATATTTATGCCATTGCGACTGGCATGGCGCAAGCCAATAAAGTGGGTGAAAATACCCGTAGTATGTTATTAACACGTGCTTTGGCTGAAATGAGTCGTTTTGCCGTACAACTTGGTGCAAACCCTTTAACCTTTTTAGGTTTAGCTGGGGTTGGCGATTTGTTTGCAACCTGTAGTTCACCATTAAGCCGAAACTATCAAGTGGGTTTTGCCCTAGGGTCTGGTAAAAAGTTAAATGACATTATTGCTGACTTAGAACAAACAGCAGAAGGTATCAACACCATTAAACAAGTGAAACAACAAGCGGATAAATTAGGTGTCTATATGCCGATTGTCTCTGGCTTGTATGAGGTGATTTATAATGAACAGCCAATTGCTGAAGTTGCTGCTAAAATGATGAATAGTGGGCAACGTAGTGATGTTGAGTTTGTTTTACCAAATCGGTGATATTTATGCAGATAATCTTAATACGTCATGGTCAAGCAGAATCTTTAAAAACGACAGATGCAGCACGTGCTTTAACGTCTGAGGGAGAATTTCAAGCACAACAAACAGCTGCTTGGTTAGTCAATCAAGGTTATCAATTAGATGCCTTGATTGTTAGCCCTTATGTGCGTGCACAACAAACGGCATATCATATTGCGCAAACCTTTGATGTACCAATGACCATTTGTGAAAAAATCACCCCAGATGATGATCCTAAACAAGCATTTGAATGGTTAGATGATTTGATGTTGCCTAATTCGGCAGTGGTGGCTGTCGTGTGTCACATGCCAATTGTTGCACGTTTAGCTTCGTTATTGACGGGTGAGCCCATTCATCTTGTTTCAGGTTTTGATTTAGCGGAGGCGCAAGTATTAGATATGCCTATTTTTGGATTGGGAATGGCAAAAGTATTGGCAAAGTTTATACCTAACTAAACGTAGTAACAGCAAAAAGACTTACGCAGTCTTGCGTAAGTCTTAAGGTACTTAAGCAGTAATAATTCGGCGTAAACGAATGCCTTCAATACTACAAAAATTTGCTCTTACCCCTCGACGTTCAAACTCATTACGAATTTCTTCCATAATAATTTTTTCGACTTCACCTTCAACATCAGCCACAATCTTTCCCAATAGAGCGGTCACTGGGCCACGATGTTCTTTGACTAATTCATCTAGATTAGTAATTTCGATAGTAATCATATTGTCCGTCTGCTTAGGTTAATGAGAGACTTGTTTATTTCATCTCAACAATCAATCGCTGACAATGACTATTATCAGCAAAAGTGTAAAAGAAGATGACGGTATATTAATGAATAAAGTTTAATATAATCAAGCTACTACTTAAAACAATTAGCGCAATACTTAATTTTAATAAAGATTGACTATAGCTAAGTTGTTGTTTAACTAAACTCTGTAACTCATTGATTTGTTGTTTTTGTTGTTGTAATTCGCTGTTCAGCACAGCGATTTCTTGCCTTGTTTGTTTAATTAACTCGGGAATGGGTTGTAAATCACGCAGCCACGACAGGTCTTGTTCTGTTAATTTGTGCCACAAGGCATTGAGGGGTAAATGGCTTTTTAGCCAATGAGCAATTGCCGAACGAATATTAAATTCTTGCAGTAAACCACGTAATTGTTGCAAAAGCGTGTTGTCGCCCCACAAATGTAAATGACCCTTAGATTCGGCATATTGTTCGGATTCTAAGCCCAAAAAAGTCCATACTAAATCGCGCACTTTGCCACTTAGACGAATTTGTACTTCACCTTGAGGTTGTGGACTGACCTCAATACCATGACTGGTAAATAAAAGATAAAAAACTTGATAGGGGGCAAAAGTTTTAACTCTAACAACAATGCCTTCTAGTTGCACCAATTGATGACGTGTCGTGGGGTCTAATTCGACAAAAGCATTGAGTAGGCTCTCTAAACTATTTAGCCAAAAATAAGCAAGTGATGAAGGATGTTGTTGTTGATATTGTTGACTGCCCATCTTTGTTATATACCTAAATTCTATGGTGACAGCTAAAACGTCGAAAGTATCGCATAAATTATTGATGGTCAATATTGTCAGACAATTTGTCTTAATGCTAGCCCTTAAAGTGCTAGTATAGCCACCTTTAGTAAAAATAATTGTACATTTTTGTTGGTAAGTTATCTTCTAACAAAGTATCTGTGACATTTTTAAAGTAATTTGGGCTATTGGGGGGATATATGTCAACTGACAATAAATCGGGTGATAAACCACGTAAGTTTTCATCTGCTGCTGAGTTGCGTAAATATACGCAAGATATTTGGTTGGCAGGTTTAGGGGCATTTTCGCGTGCCGAAGAAGAAGGTGGTAAAGTCTTTGATAATTTAGTCAAAGTGGGTGCGGAATTAGAAGCTAAAACCCGTGATATTGCGGATAATACGGTAGAAACTGTGGTTGAAGCACGTGATAAGGTGTTAGAAAAAGCCAGTGATACTCGTGAAAAAGTAGAAAAAGCTTTTGATGACAAGTTATCTGCTGCTTTGGGTCGTTTGGGTATTCCCAATCAACGTGAATTAGATTCTATTAATCAACGTTTAGATACCTTAACGCAAGTATTGCAACAGTTAACCGATCAAATGCGTGAAAATCAGAAATCACAAAAATAATCTTTGTGAAGAAAAAAACAGCCCTTAATTGGGCTGTTTTTTTGTGTTAGGTTTTTAAGTTTTGGTAGTGTGCAAAAATATCTTTTAAACCATATCGTGGTTGAAAATCAAAGGTTTTACTAAATAAAGAGC
>NZ_CALETI010000263.1 GCF_937920075.1 uncultured Agitococcus sp. | reverse complement strand
ATATGGTCACGGTGAAGTTACCTTATACATGGCAATTAAAACAATGGTTATTGTCACAAGGCAGTAAAGTACGGGTTGTTAAGCCTATTTGGTTGCGTGAGGCTTTACAAGAAGAAATACAGGCTATGCTGAATAATTATAAGTCCTAAATCGTATATGACGTATTTTGTCGGATTGGTTGGGATAATAAAAAATTGGACACGAAGATGTTTCACTCTTGTACTTGCTTTTTAAAAAATATGATGAGAATGTATGGTTAGTTGATGTTTTATTAAGGGGAACATAATGTTGGAATTAGATTTAGAGAATTTAGATGTCTCTTTTGATGATGAGTTTTTTAAAAATGAAAAATTGACTTGGCTGCCGTGGGTTGGCGTAAATTTTCAAACAACCACAGTGCGAACCTTAGTGTTAGGTGAAAGTACGTATAACTGGAATCCATCAAGTGCTGTAGTGCAAGACCGTATCAAGAAAAATGACCATTTACGGTTGGTACACCAAAATAATGCCATAAAATTTAAAGCAAAATCGGAATATACCCGAAACTTTGAACGTGCTGTGTTTGATAACAAAAAAGTTACACCACTCATGGCCAAACAACTTTGGCATTCGGTGGTTTATCATAATTTGGTGTTACGCTGCATGAAAGATGTGAAAGCGAGACCAAAATATGACGATTATCTAGTAGGTTGGCCTGAAACCTTTAAGCTTTTTGAGTTGCTCAGTGTAGAACAATGTATTTGTTATGGCCTAGAAGATAAAAAAATTAAGGCGTTTAAAGAAGCAGCGACGTTGTGTGGTTATGAATTTAAGGTGCAAAAATTTTCTAAAATTGGCAAATACACGCCTAAAATTATTAGCTTAACGATCAATAATAAGTTAATAAAAATAGCTTTTATTAGACACCCTAGCTCGTTTTTCTCTTGGAAAAATTGGGCAGTTTTTATGAAAAATACGCCAGTTTTCGTATAAGACACATTTTGTCGAATTGATAAGGATAATTAAACCATCTAATTATTTATAGATGGTTATTACGATGAAAAAAATAATTTGTCGCTGTTTAATGGTGATGATGTTTAGTATGCAGATAATTGCTTGTACCAACAGTGATGTGGCTTTGGTTAAGAGCGGTGTGATGAGTGCTTATAACAAAAATACGGTTGGTAACGTATTTGAGGCTTCTTTTGATGAGGCGCAGTGGCAGGCGGTCACCACTAAAAAGGGTGAAAGGGTAGTTAGATTTACAGGCAAAATTTCTCAAGATTTGCATGATGCAGTGGTTGCAGATGTTGAGCAAAAAACACAAGCTTTAAAAGTTTATCAACAAGAAGAATTGAAAATACAGTACATACAACAATTGGTTAAAAAACAAGGTATTGATGGCGCATTGTTTCAGCAGCTAAATGCAGAGTATGGCTGTGTGCTTCGTGAATCTAGCTTAGCAGGTGGTGTAATTTGGTGGACACCAACGTGCCAAGATAATGCCAATTGGGGGCAGTATCTTGAAACTGCTAAACAGGCTTTTTTAGCACAGGCTTGGCAAGTCGGCGATACGGTTGAAGTTGAATGGACTATTAGTGCTGACGGTAAACAATTTGATGTGACGCAGATGGCAAGTCCTTCTTGGGAAGGTTTGGCCTATGAGCATATCTTGGCGGCAATTTATCGTTAATCTAATTAACTTTATGGGTAGCATGATGAACATTAAACAGGTATTAGATGAGTTATTCAGTAAACCATCTGCTTTGGGGAATACGAGTTATCACATTAATCCCCCAATGCTTTTATCTGATGGGTTAGCGCAGATTTACCAAGCATGGGAATTAACTGGTATTTATTTGTTGCTGGAGTATCAGGAAGGTAGTGATTGGAGTGTAGCTTTAGAGCAAGCAAGTGGTGAGCTGCTGTATGTAGGTAAAACGCAAAAAAATCTGTGTGAACGAATTAAAAGCCATTTTGGAATGAAAAACTTAACAATTAAAACATGTGAAAACCATCGTTGGCACTCTGTGCCATCAATTTCTGATGAGCTTAAAAATAGGCTCTCGCAAGGAAAAGTAGTGATTTATCCTGTTGAGTGTATAAGTGATAATTTAAGTGCAAAGGCATTGTTGCCTGAGTTAGTCGAAAAGCAGTTATTAGTGGCTTTTGTATT
>NZ_CALETI010000262.1 GCF_937920075.1 uncultured Agitococcus sp. | reverse complement strand
ATTGCCCGACCGCTAAACCATCAGGGCTTTTAATGGCAATTTCTGAATACCGCCCACCGAAGGTGGTAATAGAGCCATAAACACGCTTTTCAAAAGGTGTCATCACCAAGTAACCTTTCATTTCAACTTCGGCTAAGGACTCAGGCTTTTGACGTAATAAGAAAACAAAATCACTGTTAACGTAGGCGGCTGTTGCAGTAGGGGCTTTGTAATAATCCATCAGAGATTGGGTGACTGTCATAAAGCTGCCGTTGTATTTACGAGCAACGCGATAACCTTCTTCAATCACAGCCGCACTATTACCACTGCCTAATAAACGCCACGCTTCGTCAATAATGCAGATTTTGCGTTGCCCCCTGCCTGATAAATACATCGCTTCAGTGATACGCTTCATCAGTAAAAAGATAACGACAATCTGCAAATCCGCTTTGGCATTAAGGGCTTCTAACTCTAAAACCACAAAGTTTTTCTTAAAGTTGATATTTCCTTCACCTTCAAAATACTGTTCATATGCCCCATCAATGCAATAAGGTGACAACATAATGCTGAGGTCGTGTCCTTCCTGTTCAGGCGATTTTTGTAGTGCTTTTTGAACTTGTGTCATGGTGGTTTTGTTACCAAAACTTTGCCATGCACTTAAAATGGCTTTGCCAAGAATGGCATTATGCTTGGCAGAGATAGGCTCCATGGGTGAAGCCATCGTGCCAATTAACGCAATCAACAGAGGGAGTTGTTCTGAAAAGTTATTTCCACCAGCAACGGGGTCTTCTAAGATAGTGGTAAATGGGTTCAAACAAATGTTATTACCCTCGCCAAAATCAATGTATTCACCATCTAATATTTGGCAAAGATTTTCGTAGCTACGACCTGAATCAATAATAAAAGCTTTACCACCACTGCCCAAAATGGCTTTTACATAGTCTTGGGTAAAAAAGCTTTTGCCTGCGCCACTTGCGGCTGCCACGGCAATATTAAAATTGCCCTTGGTATTTAAGAATGGGTCAAGGTAACAA
>NZ_CALETI010000261.1 GCF_937920075.1 uncultured Agitococcus sp. | reverse complement strand
TATCTTCGGACGGGTCAACCTCAAGATACATATTAACCGTTTCTTGTGTGTTTTGATTGGGGCTAAAGCCCTTGTGTTGACCGCCTAAAAAATTAAACTTCATTAAAAGCCACCGCCTGTGATGAATGTTTTAGAGCATGATTGCTTCATGTTACACGGTAAAAGCGCATCAAACTTGGCCAATGGTATTGTGACCATTGAGCGCAAAACAATATCGCGTGATTCTTTGGCCATTGCTACTAATTCGGGCGATACACCAAAGCCAAACTCAGGACTAATCTCAATGGCAAGGTTAAACTTTAATGCACGAATCCACTCTGGGGGATATGGTAAGTCGTCAGCTAGAGTTAAATCAGTAGCAGGGCGAATATTGTCTAGTGTTAGTGTGCCATCTGCAGGAACTGGGAATAAGTAAATAGTCGATAAAGGGTTATTAGGTTTTAATACAATATATTCAGGAATGCCGCCAATTGTTTTAATGCCGATATTTTCGTAATCAGAATAGTCAAGAATTGATAATGGATAATCTAAGCCACCTGTTGACCAAAAAGCATTATAAATAGCAGTAGGTCGCGTAGTGTTAATATCACCGCTTACGCCTATTGTGTAGCTAGTTGAGCCGTTACAAGAGTGGGTAACTTTGCCTGTGCTTGCAGACAAGAAACGAGATGCACCCCATGAGCCTAACATCAAGTTTAACGCCTCAAGAGCATCACTTGATTCATCAGCCGCAGGAGTCTCTGAAGAAGATATAGCACCGATTAAGCGCAACGTGGCGCGGATTAAATCAGCAGTAACCATGTTACACCTATTAGAATTATTGGCTCATCCTTGAGCCTGTGTGGATTACAATTGATGAACTAAACGACAAGCCAACTCTGGATAAAGAGCTGCCATGCCGTGAAGGATATCAAAACGGCTTTTCCATTGGCCACTGTCGCCATCGAACCAACGCACAAAACGCATAGAGATATTGCCGAAACGCTCACGCGCTGCCATATCCACGCCTTTCGGGATGTCCAAGTCAGCACTAACAAAGGTAAACGCATCTTTGTGAAAAGCCAAGTTTTGACCGTAAGCAGTCGCGCTTGTACCCAAAACAGTGATTGCAGAGTTATCAGCAATACGGTTAGAACAATTCTGATATGCGCCACCAGCAATCACAGCAGGCGATACAGTCATAGTGATTGCGCCTGTGGTGTCGCTTACATCGCTAACAATCACAAACTTCTTGAGAACACCAGTGCTAACTTTAGTTTCAGGGTGAACATCATAACAACCAGCAAATGTAACAATATCACCCGCTTTTAAGCTAGTGCCGCCACTTGTCCAGCCGTCCGTGATAATAGAAGATGTTGCAACGTAAGCGTTACTTGCACCTGTAGAGCCTTGAGTCGCGCCATTGGTTAAAGGTGTGCCGCCATAAGTGCCAGTTGTGTGAACTGGAATCATGGTATTTTCAAACACATCAAAACCACCAGTACGACCTACCACGCCTTCGCGGTATTGGTCTTCGATGTTGCTAGAGCTTTGGAATAAACCTTTAACAGCATCGCTAAACTCAACACGGCTAGAAGGATTCAACAAGAAAGTACGATCAGAGCTAGGAGCTAGATTTTCGGTTAATCGTTGGCCTGCTTGTTGGAATTTTTTGTAGTCAATCTGTGTTGATACAGTGCCTACGGCGTTAGGTACGCTTTTGTACATAGACAACATAGCGTTGTATTCAATATCAGACGCTAATTGATTCATCGCGGGCTTTAAGAATTGCTCACTAAAGTCATTAAGACTCATGGTTAATTCGGTATCAGTGATTGTGCAATCCACGCCTTTGATTGTGGCAACAGGCAACGATACTTTACGCTCTACCATATCTTGTGCGGAGTAAGTCGAACCTGTACGCACAGTGAATTTGTTTGGTAAACGGACATCTAAGTTAGTACCAATTTTCGCGCCGTTGACCGCAAAACGGCTATCATATTGGCGGTTAATCTTGGTTAAAAAGTTAGATTGAGCGTGAAGGATTCTTAACGCTTCTTTAGTGATAATACTAGGGGTTAAAATGCTATTAGCCATGATGATTCTCTCTTAACGCTTCTCAGCGTTTCTTTTGTCGTAGTTGGTCGTTTCGCCACTTCATCCACTCATCAATATCGGTAGGTGGTGCGCTATTGCTAGAGCCACCTTGCACTGGCTTGACAG
>NZ_CALETI010000260.1 GCF_937920075.1 uncultured Agitococcus sp. | reverse complement strand
ACATTCATCAGGATGAATAACCAAAAAGTTTGGACCTTCATAGAAGCAATCTACAGGACATACTTCTACGCAATCTTGATATTTACATTTAATACAGTTTTCGGTAACGACAAAAGCCATGTTGTCCTGCCTCTTAATTTAAAATCAAATTTAAGCTGATATAACGCCTAAATCTTAACCAATGGGAAAAACTTATATAATATCCTTATTCTACGCATGATTAGACACATTTGTAAGCCCTAATCTACTTAGCTTTTCATCAGTAATGCTTGTAAGTCATATAACTGTTGTAGAGCAGCACGCGGCGTTAGGTTGTCAATATCTATCGCTTTTAGGGCTTGTTCGACTTGGCTTACCTGTGGCTTTTCAATAATTTTTTCAACCACTTTCTCAACAACAACAGGTTCGGCAAATAAGCCCGCTTGCATGGGAGCAGGTTTTTGTTTGGCTTTTTGAGCATTAGGACTTTGCTCTAGCTCTTGTAGTTTGTGCTGAGCGGCTTGAATAACTGCCATAGGCACACCTGCTAACTTAGCGACTTGCAAACCAAAACTTTTACTGGCTGCCCCTTCGATAACTTGATGCAGAAACACTAAATGATCGCCATAATCACTCGCAGCAACATGGACATTCGCGACGCCCTGATAATATTGTGGCAAACTGGTAAGTTCAAAATAATGGGTTGCAAACAAAGTTAAAGCTTTGATTTGTTGCGCCAAATGCACAGCCGCTGCCCATGCTAAGGCTAAACCATCAAACGTGCTCGTGCCTCTCCCTACTTCATCCATTAACACTAAACTTTGTTCGGTAGCGTTTTGTAGAATATTCGCGGTTTCGGTCATTTCAACCATAAAGGTTGAACGGCCACCTGCTAAATCATCAGATGAGCCAATGCGGGTAAAAATTCTGTCTATACAACCAATCGTTGCTGCTTGTGCAGGCACAAAACTGCCAATATGCGCCAATAACACAATCAACGCCGTTTGACGCATAAACGTTGATTTACCGCCCATATTTGGCCCTGTGATAATCAACATTTTTTGTTTAGAGGTTAATAAAGTGTCGTTTGCGGTAAATGGGCTATTTAACACGGCTTCAACCACAGGATGACGACCTTGTTTAATATCAACCGTAATTTGTGACACCAGTTGTGGCTTCACCCAATTTAACGAAGCTGCTCTATCGGCCAAGGCCACCAACACATCAAGTTCTGCCAACGCTAAACTCATGTGTTGTAGCGGAGCTAAATATTGTGAAAAACCCTCTAAAAGTTGCTCGTATAAGAACTTTTCACGGGCTAAGGCTTTTGCCGCAGCAGATAAGGCTTTGTCCTCAAATACTTTAAGTTCGGGCGTGATAAACCGTTCGGCATTTTTTAGCGTTTGACGACGAATAAAATGGGCTGGTGCGTTATCGGCTTGGGCACGAGTTAGCTCAATATAATAACCACTGACACGGTTATAGCCAATTTTTAAGTTGGCAATACCTGTTGCTTCACGTTCTTTTAATTCTAGTTGTAATAAATAATCGCCTGCATTGGTGCTAATTGCGCGTAATTCATCTAACTCCGCATCAAAGCCATCTGCTAATACGCCACCGTCACGAATCACCACAGGCGGGTTATCAACAATGGCTTTGCTCAGTAATTGATGTAGTTGTGGAAATTCTTGAATATCATCTGCTAAGGCTTGAATTTTGCTGTCTTTAGCCAGTTTTAATTGCTGTTGCAAGGCAGGCAATTCGGCAAACACTTCTCGCAAACGGCTTAAATCACGCGGACGCGCGGTTTTTAATGCTACCCTTGCTAAAATTCGCTCACAATCACCAATTGCTTGCAAATGACTCTGCAATTTTTCGTAATAATAATCGCTACTTAACTCAGTAATGGCTGCTTGTCGAGCTAACAATGTCGGCACATGACGAACAGGCTGATGTAACCAACGACGTAATAAACGGCTACCCATCGGTGTTTGGCAAACGTCTAACACCCATGCCAAACTATATTGGAACTCACCCACTAAGGTTTGCGTTAACTCTAGATTTTTGCGAGTGGCTGCATCTAAATAAATAAAATCACTGGCTTGTTCGACGCGTAAACCTTGTAGATGTGGTAAAGCAGTTTTTTGGGTTTCTTTGGCATACTGCAACAATGCACCAGCAGCAATAATGGCCGCAGGTAAATGTTGACAACCAAAACCTTGCAAATCTTTAACGGCGAATTGTTGGCATAAGATATGTTGTGCCGTTTCTAAACCAAATTGCCACGGCGGATATTTACGAATTGGCCGATTATCAAGCCATGCTAATACAGGCGAATCTTCACTAATTAGAATTTCGGCAGGATTTAAACGAGCTAATTCAGCAGCTAAACCATCAGGCGATAACTCACAACTGAGCACACTAAAACGACCGCTACTAATATCTAAAACCGCTAAACCTAATTCTTGCTGATAGGCATGAATCGCTAATAATAAAGCCTCTTGTTTAGCATCTAAAAATGCTTCATCAGTCACTGTGCCTGCGGTTAAGATACGGACAACTTTGCGTTCAACAGGCCCTTTGCTGGTGGCAGGATCACCTACTTGCTCACAAATAACCACCGCTTCGCCAAGCTTAACCAACTTTGCCACATAACCTTCGGCCGCATGAAATGGCACACCTGCCATGGGAATGGGAGTTCCTGCGGTTTTGCCACGATGGGTTAAGGTAATATCTAATAAACGTGCAGCCTTATGCGCATCATCAAAAAACAATTCATAAAAATCGCCCATTCGATAAAAAACTAAGGCATGGGGATAATCGGCTTTGATGCGTAAATATTGCTGCATCATTGGGGTATGGTCGGCAAAATCGGTCACAGTCGTTGCTCTGTTCAGTCCTAAAAATTGAGTGTCAATTTTAACGATGATTGAGATTGGTTGATAGTTTTAAATAGCGACGATTTATGACGCACGACATTTTTTGACCTCTAGCCAAAAGCTAATTAACCTGCGACTATACAGCCATCCAATCCACAACCTACATCACTCTTTAGGAGATAAAAAATGGATGATAACAAACGTAAAGCTCTTGGTGCTGCTTTAGCGCAAATCGAAAAACAATTTGGTAAAAACACCTTAATGCGTTTAGGTGATAAACCTACCGAGGCCATTCAAGCAGTCTCAACAGGTTCTTTAGGGTTAGATATTGCCCTTGGTATTGGGGGTTTACCTAAAGGTCGTATTGTTGAAATTTATGGCCCAGAGTCATCAGGTAAAACAACCTTAACCTTACAAGTGATTGCCGAATGCCAACGTCAAGGTGGCACAGCTGCGTTTATTGATGCCGAACACGCACTTGACCCAACTTATGCCCGTAAATTAGGTGTTGATACCGACAACTTATATGTCACTCAACCAGATAATGGCGAACAAGGACTTGAAATTGCCGATATGTTAGTACGTTCTGGGGCAGTTGATGTAATTGTAATTGACTCTGTGGCTGCTCTGACTCCTAAAGCCGAAATTGAAGGAGATATGGGTGATTCGCACATGGGTTTACAAGCACGTTTGATGAGCCAAGCCTTGCGTAAAATCACGGGTAATGCCAAACGTACCAACTGTTTAGTGATTTTTATTAATCAATTGCGTATGAAAATTGGTGTAATGTTTGGTAGCCCCGAAACCACAACAGGTGGTAATGCACTTAAGTTTTATGCTTCTGTGCGTTTAGATATTCGCCGTACAGGTGCGGTAAAAGATGGTGAAGAGGTTGTGGGTTCTGAAACCAAAGTTAAAGTGGTAAAAAACAAAGTTGCCCCACCATTCCGCGAAACCACTTTCCAAATTATGTATGGTCAAGGTACAAACCGTTTGGGTGAATTGGTTGATTTGGGTGTTGACCAAAATATCATTCAAAAATCGGGGGCTTGGTATGCTTATCAAGGCAACAAGATTGGCCAAGGCAAAGCCAATGCTTGTAAGTATTTTGAAGAAAATCCAGCCGTTGCTGAGGTGATTGAAGCCGAAGTACGCAATAAATTATTGTCTATTCCTGCACCTAATGCAGCCTCTGAACAAGAAGCTACTGAAGCTGCATTAGAAGGCGAAGATTTTGCTTAATTAAACAAAAAACAAGTGTAGGCTGGGCATTTTGCCCAGCTTATTGTTTGCTAAACCAAAGCCTATATCCGTTTAGATACTCTGCATAAAATTAATAAACTCAGGAGCTATCTAAACCTTCAAATGTAAACCAGAGGCTCTTTTGGTTTCTTGTTCTATGGTTTTTAGCAAAATCGGCTTTAATGCCCATAATTGAATTTGTTTTTTTGCACGAGTAATGCCTGTATATAACAATTGGCGAGTTAAAATTGGCAACTCCTCTTTAGGCAAAACCACTGCAACCTGTTTAAACTCTGAGCCTTGAGATTTATGAATCGTTAATGCTAATGCCGTCTCACTGTGCGCCAAACGTGCCGCCGACACACGCTTAGTTGGAGTGTCTCGTGCTGGAAAATAGACATAAAATCCATCTTCTTCCTCAAGCGTAATGCCAATATCACCATTAAAAACATCAAGACTATAATCATTTTGGGTTACCATCACAGGACGACCATGATACCAAACAGCTAAAGGGTCTTCATTTTGAGCCAATTCCTTTTGCAACAATAAACTAAGACGCTGATTTAGTGCGTTGACCCCATAACTTCCCTCGCGTACTGCACATAACACCCTAAAGTCATCAAAGAGTTTTAATAAATCAACAATATCAGTTTTACTTTTCAAAGCCTGTGCAAAGGCTTGATAACCAATAAAGAGCTTTTTAGCTAATGATTCAACTTGTTCTAAAGGTGCATAATTTAGCTCATCACTACTTTGTTCAATTAATTGAGTCACCGTTAGCGTATCTCCACGGCATACCGCTTCGGCTAATTGACCAATTTGCCCACCAAAACGCTGACTTTGGGTGAGATGCACTCGGCTATTCTTTAGCGTTTGCGCTTTATTGAGTTCTGCCAATACTGCGCCCGCTTCTACAGCGGCTAATTGATTGGCATCTCCTAAAAGAATTAATCGCGCTTGAGGATTAATTGCGGTGACTAATTGACTTGCCATACGCAAATCAATCATTGATGCTTCGTCAACAATAATCAAATCATAAGGTAACGGTTGCTGTGCATTAAACTTAGGCTGCGTGCCATGCCCCATTCCTAACAAACGATGCAATGTAAAAGCTGTTTGTGGTAAAGCTTTTAGTAGCTGCTGCGCTACAGGTAATTGCGCCAAACTCTGACGTAAAGCTTCTTGCATTCGTGCAGCGGCTTTACCTGTTGGTGCAGCCAAAGCAACTGTTAACTGTGAATTTTGCTGTAGTAATGCTATTAAAATTCGTACTAAGGTAAAGGTTTTACCTGTACCCGGCCCACCCGTAATCAGTGTAAAACCACTTTGTAACGCGACTTTAATCGCTTGCGCTTGTTGTAGATGAGTGCCTACGGAAAGTTGTTGCAAATCTGCATCGGCTAATGTGCTTGGAATATGTCGATTGAGTTGCTTAATGGCTTGTGCTAAACGATATTCATCCCACCAATAACGATATAAATACAAGCGTTTATCTTCTAAAACTAAGGGAGCTATATGCTGTAAAGCTTGTTCAACAGGCACAATAATCGGAGATTGATATTCGGCTAAACGTTCAAAAAACTCACTATATAAACAACTATGACCGTGATCTAAAGCCGCACACAAATCACGTACATAACCAGCCAATCTTATGCTGTGCTGACGATTACCACCTTGCCCTTCATGTAATTGTACTAACAAGGTGGCTAAACTATCTGCCCATGCAGAACCAAACTCACTACGTTGTATAGGAAGATGTAAAAAGCTCATAAATCCCACTTAAATCGTTTTTGTAGTTTAATAGCTTTTTTACCTACACCTTGTATAGTGACTTCAACACTATCAACGACAAAACCTGACGGCAAAACAAATTCACCCGTAATACTTTTAAAAAATTGAAAACTTTGTTCCTCACTTTGCAAGATAACTGGCGTCTGTTTGTTATTGGGTATAATTTTTACAATCACTCTTACATTTTGTTTATTGTTTTGCGGTTGTGTGAGTAATACTCGATATTGATAACTACCATTAGTGAGACGCTGAACATTAAAACTATCAATATTTAAGGCGTTAGCTGCTCCCTTAGTGCCTAATAAACGTTGATATACCATGATTTGCTCTTGCATATCGGCAACGCTGGCTAATTGACTTTTGTTGTCTTGCTGAAGTTGTTGCGAGGTTTTTTGGGCAATATCAAGATTTTGCTGAGCAATTGCTAATTGCTGTTGCAAAAGCGGAATTTGTTGATTTTGCTGTTTAACTTGTTGCCGCAATTGTTGGACTTCATTGGCACTCGCACCAATGCTACGCAAACCGTAATCATAACCCCAGTAAAAAAAGCCAATCGCATTGACTACTAAACCTAATATGGCAACTAAACTCCATGCTAATAAATGCTGAGTAATTGGACTATTTAAGTAACTTTTTAGTCGTTGTCTGCGTCCACTTTGCCACACAATTTTTATCCTACAATGATAATAGTAATATTTTAGTTATCCCCTCACCCCAATCATCTCCCTGAAGGGGCGAGGGAGAAAAAACACTTTAGGGTAACAAGGCAATATGATTTAAGCCCGTTGTTTCGGGTAAACCACACATAATATTCATGTTTTGTATAGCCTGACCTGCTGCACCTTTTACTAAGTTATCAATCACCGAAAGAATGACAACGGTATCGCCGCCTTGTGGACGATGCACCGCCATACGACACATATTTGCACCACGCACCGTGCGTGTTTCTGGATGGCTGCCTGCGGGTAATACATCCACAAATGCTTCATTGGCATAAGTTTGCTCATAAAGTGCTTGTAAATCTGCAATGTCACCTGTTAAACGCGCATACAAGGTTGCATGAATACCACGAATCATTGGCAATAAATGTGGTACAAAGGTTAAACCCACGTTTTGGCCACTAATATGCGCTAAACCTTGTTTAATTTCGGGAAGATGACGATGGCCAGCAACACCATAAGCTTTAAAACTATCGCCTGCTTCACACAATAAGGTATGCACTTCAGCTTTACGACCTGCCCCCGACACACCCGATTTAGCATCAGCCACTAAACTTTGTGTGTCAATCAGCCCCGCCTTTAATAAAGGCAAAAAGCCTAATTGCACTGCTGTCGGATAACAACCTGGATTAGCCACTAAACGCGCATTTTTAATGGCTTCACGATTGACTTCTGGCAATCCATACACCGCTTCTGCTAATAAATTCTCGCTGGCATGCGCCATACCATACCATTTTTGCCATTCAGCAGGATCTTTTAAACGGTAATCCGCTGCTAAATCAATAACTTTAATGCCCTTGTCTAATAATTCTGGGACTTGCTTCATGGCAACGCCATTAGGCGTAGCAAAAAATACCACATCACAGTCGCCTAAATTTTCGATAGTCGGTTCGGTAAATGGTAAATCTACACGACCACGTAAGTTGGGAAACATTTGCGATACAGGCATACCTGCTTCGCTACGCGAGGTAATGGCTTTTAACTCAACTTGTGGGTGTTGTGCTAATAAACGCAATAATTCAACACCGGTATAACCTGTACCACCAACAATACCAACTTTAATCACACTATATCTCCAAAAGACTTAATAGGGGCTGCTGTATTATAACGAGCTATTAAAACATCTAACAGCAAAGCTTTTGTTAAAAAATGATTTGTCTATCTTAAAAATCTTGTTATTCTCAAATCATCTTTTAACAAAAAATTCTGTTAAATTGACCTACAAAATCAATACTTATCATCAAAAAAAGAATAATTAGCCAAAAACTAGGAGATATTTATGGCGCGTAATGCAATGACTGATGCTGACAAATTATTACGTCGTGCTGATTTTATTAATGCTGCGCATCAGTTGTTTAGGGAACAAAAAATTTTACCCTCTGTTGCAGATATTGCTAAATCGGCAGGCTTAGCCAAAGGTACTGTTTATTTGTACTTTAAGACCAAAGAAGAAATTTTTATTGCTCTGCTTGAAGATGATTTTGCTAAATTACTCCAAAAGCTGTCAATTATTATTCAACAATTACCACTGAATGGAGTAAAAGCCGCAGAGTTTTTTTGCTAAAGAATATAGTCAACTCATCAAAGAGTTACCTGATTTATTACCTTTAGCATCTATATCGAATGGAGTGCTAGAACAAAATCTTCCTATAGAATCAATGGTTCGTTTTAAGCTTTTTTTGGCTTCTTCTTTACAAGAATTTGGTTATCTGATTGAACAAAAATTTTCCTTAAAACCTAATGAGGGGTCGGGGTTATTATTACGCAGCTACGCACTTACTTTAGGCTTGTGGCAATCCTTAGCATATCCCAATGCGCTAATTAATGCCTTGTCACCTGAAATTATTAAAATTTTAAAACGTGATTTTAATTATGAGTTA
>NZ_CALETI010000259.1 GCF_937920075.1 uncultured Agitococcus sp. | reverse complement strand
GCTTGATGCGACAGCCGCATTAACCGCAGCAGACAGAGTACAGACAGGCTTAGACAGAGTACAGACAGGCTTAGACCGTGTACAAACAGGCTTAGATGTTATTGCATCCGAAGCGGCGCGTGATGCAGCAATCGCAACTGGTAAAATATACGCGACAACAGCCGCAGGTATTGCAGCAACTACAAGTGGCCAATATTTTAATGTTGTAGCTTCAGGTACAAATGACTATGTTGATTTATACCTAAACAGCGCAGGAAGCGCGGTGTATAAAAAAACATATCCAGCTTCTAATCAAGTGGCTCAAAATACAACTGATATTACGTCACTTAAAGACTCACGCACAGCACTAGAATCATCAGCTTTAGAGATTGATAATCCAAGAAACAAATATAACCCATCCGCCAAACAAGTCGGTAAATATGTCAAAACAAATGGTTTCATTGATGTAGCAAGCGGCTGGGCTTGTACTGATTACATCCCTGTTGTGGCTGGTCAGCAATACACGATTAGTGCTAATGCCACTAAACGTGAGGGTGTGGCTTTTTATGCAACAAATTTAACAACAACACCTGTTGGGTCTTATGTTGCAGGTGGCAGTTTACCTTTGACCGTGACCGCACCAGTCGGTGCGAATTACATGGTTGTAAATGTACAATCATCTTCTATTGCAGAGCCTAGTCAAATTCAGATTGAGGCAGGCAGTAGTGCAACAGCTTTTGAGGCTTGGAGACTTCCTGCGCCTAAAGTGCCAAGAGATGGTTTAACCGCAGCAGTTAAAGCAGAGTTAGACGCTCTAGCAGGTGGAATTGCAACAGCAAATGCAACAAAAGAGTATGAAACAGTCGTTACTAGCAAAAATCTATTTAATACTGCAACTGTTAGAGCAGGCTACTATTTAAATAGCGTGACAGGCGCAGTTAATGGGGCTACTGGTTGGGGTATGTCTGCCTTTATCCCTGTAACTGCAGGGCAACAATATACAATCAGCGGTACTCGCGGCCGTAGTGGATTAGCTTTTTTTACATCTGCTAGTGACGGAGCATTGATTGTAGGTAGTTATAACGGATCAACTACATTACCGCTTACTGTAACCGCACCTGTTACAGCTACGCACATGGTTATCAATCTGTACTCAGCAGCGAGTCCAACGTATTCGCAAATACAAGTTGAGGCAGGAGCAACTGCTACAGACTATACGTCAGAATATGGCTCTAAGAAATTATTGCAAAAACCAAAAATTACTCCTGAAATCAGAGAAATGTTTGATGGTGCAAAACTCGTTTTAGACAATACATCTACAACACCAAGCTACATACAAACTAAATTATCAGGTAGTACGTCTGATGTTTTAAAAGTGTTTATCAAACCTTTTTTAACGCGAAATTTATCGACATCCGAAGTATTCAATTTTAGTGAAGAAAAATTGAATGATGTCCGCTTTAAAGATTCAGGTGATGATATTGCGCCCTATAGAGTTTTCACAGGGACAATTGGTGCTAATCATGGGTATGGTAAAACAAAATGCACTGTTACAGGCCACACAAAAACAAGTGCTGATATAGGCAGTGTGTGGACTGATGGCACTAATCAATGGGTTATTGTTGATGTTGTTACTGGTTTTATTTATGTTGCAGGTAGAACAACAGCTAACAATTTAACTACAGGTACATTGACTCATGTATCGGGTGCAACAAATACAACAAGTTTTAGCCCAAGTGCATTTGTATCTGAACAATGGTATCCAGTTATTAAAAACAGAAGATTAACTTGCTCTGTCGACAATCAGCAATTAGCAACATTGAACGGTACTTTTTATTATAGTGATAATGTAACTTTCAATGAAAGTTACGAGATTATGAATAGAAGCAGTATTGTTGAGTGGCTAATCACACAAGTTGGATTATCACCAACACCTGCACAATATGACGGAACGTCTGATTTATCTGTATCCATGTCCTATGTCTTTGATGTCGATGGTAATTGCACAATTTATCAAGATTTTTTAGCATTAAATAACGTCACGAATTTTCAAGACATTATGTTTTTGCAAGCCATCAAGTTTACGGCAGGTGTAAGTGGTGCGGTTCGATACTACATTCCAAAATCATTAACATTTACGCATGAATCAGTAACTTATGATTTTAGCACTTTGCGTGATATGACAGGTTTTAGTGTTAGCACTCGTATTAATATGACTAGCGCGAGATGTGAAGCGACAGGTCAACTATGCGATAGAATGTTGATGATGGACGATAGTGTTGTCGGTGCGTTTGGGTTCTTGCCGATTCAGTCAGCAGACCAAAGCGTTAGACGCACTAATGCAAGCAATAAAGCAATGCAGATTAGCGAAGCTGCAAAACTTTATATGTCTTGTATAGATGGTTTAAAAACAACATTAACCGCAGGTGATTATTTTAGTGCTGTTGCATATCGTAATTTCTTTAAACGCACATCAGCAAGAACAAGCTGCTATGCAGTACGTCATCCTAGTGGCACTTACTTATATATGGATTGGCATAGCGCAACAACAGATAGAGTGCCAGTGCCGACAGACATGATTGGTAAGTCATTTGCAGTTGTTGAAAAGTCTGCAAACGTAAATATTTTAAGCGGAACTGCTTTAACAAATACATTAGTTGTGCAGGTCACGTCAGCAGCAAGCTATGGTTATTTGATTATTAAGAGTAATTAAATTTATGGAAATTGTTAAGTGTCATTTGCGTGTCATTCTATAGGCACTCATAGGCACTCATACGCACACCACAAAAAAAAGCCCTAAAAAGGGCTTTGGATTATACGTCACTTTTGAGTGCGTATTGGTTTATACGTCAAAAGTGACGTAAAAAAAGACGTCAATTAGGACGTCTAAAAGTAGTTAGGTTTTAATCTATGTATCCATAAAATTTAGCCCATTCGGGGTTAGTCT
>NZ_CALETI010000258.1 GCF_937920075.1 uncultured Agitococcus sp. | reverse complement strand
ACACAAAGCCTATTTGTTCTACAATAAGTAGGTTTTGATAAGTTTTATGGAACGGTTCATGCAACGGCGGTGGGCAACAATCAAACCAAATATTGTGCCGATAACAAAGGCTATGCGGCGGTGGCTGCCGAAGCCGCATTGACGCAACAAGGCGTTGCTGCACCTGTGGCAATTTTTGCACAAGCAACAGCAGGTGATGTGTCACCCCATTATCATGGGCCAAATGATATTGCGCGTCGCAAGCAGTGGCAGGGAGAAAAAGAATATACCTATGCCGAGCAAAATGGTCGCCTGCAAGCCGAACACGCATTACAGATTATTCAACAAGCTAGTTTACCCATTACAGGCGCGTTAGATGCCATTTTGACTTATGTCGATTTAAGCAATCAACATGCTGAACCTCGTTTTGCCAATGGCGAACAGCAAGCGTTTACCAGCCAGCCGTGTCATGGTGTGGCATTTTTTACCGGTACGCGTGTGGATGGGCCGGGTATGCCTATGGCCATTGGTAAAGTTGCCAAGCAACTAGCGCGTGCGGTTAAGACGACGCGTTTGCGGCGTTTGCACAAATTAACGCTTACAGAACAGCAGTATTATCAACGTTTATATGCTGCCCAAGGGGTTAAGGACATTATGCTCGAAGCAGGGCGCAAACAAATTTTGGGGCAAGCGATTGATAAATTAATGGTGCCTGCAATTGCCGATCCGTTGGTGGCAGAGTTAAAACGTCAAGCGGCGAAAGGAGCCATGAAGGAAAGCGCAATGGTGCCAACGGTATTGCCCATTCAAATTATTCGTTTAGGCAATATAGCTATTGTTTGTTGTCCGGGTGAATTTACGACTATTGCAGGGCAGCGGGTGGTGCAAACCGTGGCACAAATCTTAGCGACGGCAAACATTGAGCAGGTGTTAATTTGTACCTATTGTAATGACTACATGGGCTATGTCACCACCTACGAAGAATATCAACAACAGGCGTATGAAGGCGGCCATACGATTTATGGCCAATGGACCTTAGCTGCGTTTCAAACGTGTTTTGCCAAACTAGCCGAGCAGTTTGCCTTGCCTAAAGATCAGCGTCAGTATGACCAACACACCCAACCTTTGCCTGCACCTGTACATGAGTTGGCTTTAAGAACTAATTTAACGCCGCCAAGGCGTTAGTAGTGGAGAAGTAATTATGAGTATTATGCTAAAAATACTGATACAGGCACGTTAAAGCGAGCCGCTAACAGTTTAATGTGATTGGTCGTAAATTCACGCTTACCATTTAAGAGCTCTGATACAACTCCTTGTGAGCCTATCTCTGATAAATCAGCTTGTTTAAGGCCATGTTGTTCCATTAAAAAAGCCAACATAGCACGACCTGTTACTATTGGTGTTTGGCTATGCTTATCTTCATAATCGGCTATGAAGTCACTTAATAAAGAAACCAATACGGCTAGGGGATGTTGTTCGTCTGCTCCTCCTGCGTCAAGTAACTCATTTAAAATATTAACTGCATTATCATACTCTTGCTCTGTGGTGATAGGGGATAAAGGCACTTGTGCGCGTAAAGCGTTGATATGTTGGGTAATCTCTTGAATGGCTAACATAATTATGGCTTCCAATGATCGTATTGTGCATGAGTAAAAACATGGCGGATAAATAAGCGTTGTTTATCAAAATGAATAGCAGCTATCAAACGATACTTATTACCACCAATGTTAAACACATAAAAATCGCCAACACGGTCAACACTGTTAAAAACTTGTTTTAAATCTGAAAAACTACCAAAATAACGGCTCTCAATAAGCTGTCGCCAAGCCTGAAACAAGCTATCAGCTTGGGTATGCACTTCGGCAAAGTCTTTTAATGCTTTGTTGCTAATTACGCGCATTATTCAATCCTGTGTTGATGAATACAATATATCTCATTTTGAGATTATGACCAATAAAAAAGTGTGTATTTTGAGTAATGTCAGTCAGTTAACGGAAAAAGTGATTTTATGACACGGTAGGCAATAAAAAACCCTTGATATACAAGGGCTAATAAGTAGGTTTGACACCTTAAAACATGGCTTGATAGCTTATTCTAGGTTCTGAATCTGCTCGCGCATTTGCTCAATCAATACTTTGAGTTCTACAGAAGACAAAGAGCTGTCAGCACTCACCGATTTAGAACCGAGAGTATTAGCTTCTCTGTTTAACTCTTGCATCAAAAAGTCGAGCTTACGACCCACTGCACCACCTTGTTGTAATACGCGTTTAATTTCTACTAAATGCGCACTTAAACGATCTAATTCCTCAGCAACATCAATTTTGTGGGCAAACAACACCATTTCTTGCTCTAAACGATCATTGTCTAGTTCAGCTTTAATGTCTTGCAAACGTGCTAATAAGCGTTGGCGATAATGAGCCAAAATATGTGGCATACGCTCGCGCACTTTTTCACATTCCACAGCAATTAAATCTAAACGTTGGCCAATAAACTGTTGTAAAGCTTGGCCTTCACGTTGGCGCATTGCCACAAAATCACTTAAGGTCTGGTCAAACAAACTTTGAGTAGCCGCTAATAAAGCTTGTTGATTAGGTTCAGCTACACACACCACACCGGGAATACGCAAAATATCAGCCGCATTAAGTGGTGCGGCATGACGTGCTAATTGGTCAATTTGGCTCGCGGCAGCCACTAAACGTGCTGCTAAATCTTGATTAATATGAATATTAGAGACATTGCCTTCAATCGCTTCATGTTTAATCCACACATCGACTTTACCACGGCTTAATTGTTGGCGAAGTTTATCACGTAAGGGCATTTCTAACTCACGTACCACATCCGACAAACGAAAATTCGCTTCTAAATAACGTTGATTTACAGAGCGAATTTCACACACTAATAATCCAAAATCGCCTCTTAATTCGCGGCGGGCAAAAGCCGTCATACTGTAAATCATCAATAAACCTCAAAAAATTTTATTCTTAACCGCCGATTGTAACGGCTTCATCGTATAATCGGCGCAAAATTTTGTCATAGATTAGGCATGGTGCTGCAATCAGTGCGTTTTAAAGCCTGCAAATTTTGACTAAAAATTTCAGAGCCTAATCGATTTATAAATAGAGGATTATCACAATGGCCAATTTACAACAAGCTTTAGCCGCATCTATTACTAAAGATACTGTATTTAGACGTGGTAATGGACGTAACCCTGATGAATTACGCACCATCAAAATTACCCGTAATTATACTAAACATGCTGAAGGCTCAGTGTTAATTGAGTTTGGTGATACTAAAGTATTGTGTACTGCTTCTGTCGAAGTAGGTGTGCCACGCTTTTTAAAGGGCAAAGGCGAAGGTTGGATTACTGCTGAATATGGCATGTTGCCTCGTGCTACTCATACCCGTAATGATCGTGAAGCATCAAAAGGCAAACAAGGTGGTCGTACTTTAGAAATCCAACGTTTAATTGGCCGTAGTTTACGCGCTATGGTTGATTTAAAAAAATTAGGAGAACATACAATTACGATTGACTGTGATGTGATACAAGCTGATGGTGGCACACGCACAGCATCAATTACAGGTGGAGCAGTGGCTTTAGTCGATGCCTTAAACCATATGCGTGCTAAAAAAATGATTAAACATGACCCATTAACCCAATTAATTGCCGCCATTTCGGTAGGAGTGGTTAAAGGACAAGCAGTATTAGATTTAGATTATGATGAAGACTCTAATTGTGATACCGATATGAATGTCGTCATGAGCCAATTAGGTGGTTTTGTGGAAGTACAAGGCACAGCCGAAGGTAAACCGTTTAGCCGTGAACAAGCAGATGCGATGTTAATTTTAGCTGAACAAGGAATTAAAACTTTAATTGAAAAACAACAAGACGCTTTAAAGCAATCTTAATTGCGAGGATGGGTTTAGAATTGTACAAATATCATTCTAAACCCTTTTTTATGATTTCTAGCGTTTTTATATAATGCCAAGCTGATCCATTAGCATAATATTTGTGCTAAAAATGAGATGCTCATCATAAAACTGATATAAATTTGCGGTATAAATACTTTTGCCTAGCGAATTCGCTATAATTATTGTGAATTGTGTAGCAAATATGTCAATTTACTCAAAAGCATAAAGATGTTAAACAACTTTATCAGTTGGCAGCATAGTGCGACACATTAGGGAATAAAAAATTAAATGCATTATCAAAAAAATACAACAAAAATAGATGAAGCTACGCTAACAAGTTTAGGGGGTGCGTCGGGGTTAGCGTCACCATTGGTTAGACGGGTGATTACCTTGTATCGCCAAGAAGCCGAAAAAATGGTTCATGGGATTGAAAAGGCCATGTCTGGTGGAGATGTTGCTACTGCTTTTCGGGCGGCTCATAGCCTCAAATCTTCGTCAGCTTCCATAGGTGCGCATACTTTGTCTGAAGTGGCTAAACAAATTGAGGCACTTCTCAAACAAGGTCAATTGCAGCAAGCTCAACCTTGGCTTGTTGTATTGCGTACTGAGTACACTCAGTTGATGGATGAGCTGGTATTCTTTGAACAAAAAATATCGGCGATAGAATAGTTTTAGTTTGAGATTTGCACAATTAAGTTTGTTTTTGCTATAGATTTAGTCATGGCTATTAACAAACTTATGTGAAGTGTGTACATTCCAAGCATTCTATCTGCGATTTGATACAATTTGAGTATCATCATGACTTTTAAAAAGATTTTATTAATTGACGACGATTTAGTGTTACAAGCGATTGCTCAAGATCATTTAACACGTGATGGCTTTAACGTCGTGTGTGCCAGTGATGCGGCAACAGGTATTCAAGCAGTTATTGATGAAAAACCTGATCTTGTATTATTAGATGTGGTTTTACCAGACTCTGATGGCTATAAGGTCTGTCAAGAATTACGTGCTTTACCGATTTCTGTACATTTGCCAATCATTATGCTGACGGGCTTAGATGATAGTCACTCTATTGTTCAAGCTTATGATTATGGTGCAACTGACTTTTTTGTAAAACCCATTAACTGGAAGTTGTTGGGCTATCGTATTCATTATGTGTTACGTGCCAATCGTACTTTAGAACAACTTGCTCATAGTGAAGCTGCTTTAGCGAATGCTCAGCGTTTAGCTCATTTAGGAAGTTGGGAGTGGTATCCTCACGAAGATCGCACTGAACGCTCTGATGAGTATTATCGTATTTATGGAGCTGATGCGAGTTTGTTGGCAAGTTCTATGTTTGCAATTTTGCCGCAAGTGCATGTTGAAGACCAAGAGCGAGTACGCAAAGCCCTAGAAGAAGCCAAAAATGCAGGTCATTCGTATCAGCAAGAATTTCGTATTTCCGCGCCTCGGCGTGGTATGCGTGTATTACATGAGCAAGCACGTGTTTTTCGTAAACCAACTGGACAGATAGATTATATCGAGGGTATTACTCAGGATATTACCGAATTGGTAGATGCCCAAAAACGGATTCGTAGTCTTGCTTATTACGACAATTTAACAGGCTTAGCCAATCGTCAATTATTCCGAGAGTTATTACAACACGAGTTACAAAGAGCTTTGCGTCAAGGCTCACAATGTGCATTACTGTTCATTGATTTAGATCGTTTTAAACGTATTAACGATACTTTGGGTCAACAAGCAGGCGATTTAGTTTTACAAACGATAGGTGTACGTATTAATTCTTGTATTCGTAGTTGTGATGTTGCTGCTTTACATCATCATGAAATTAATAACAAAAGTGAACAAGTTGCCCGTTTAGGCAGCGATGAGTTTACTGTTATTTTAACTGATATTACTCAGCCAGAAGATGCCGCCCAAGTTGCGCAGCGGATTTTAGAAGCCATTGCTCAGCCTATTGAGGGTTTAGGACAAGATGTGATTGTCTCGGCGAGTATTGGTATTGCTTTAGGCCCACAAGATGGTACAGATGTTGAAAGCATTATTAAAAATGCTGACTTAGCCATGTATGCTGCCAAAGATACGGGACGAAATACTTATCGTTTCTTTGATCGCACCATGAATGAAGCCGTCTTAGACAAATTTAGACTCGAAAATGACCTGCGCAAAGCCATCGAACAAAATCAATTAGAATTATATTTTCAGCCTAAAATTAATCCTTTATCGGGTGAAATTGTGGGGGCAGAGGTATTATTGCGTTGGAAACATCCTCAACGTGGGATGGTATCGCCCATGACCTTTATTCCTGTGGCCGAAGAGTCTGGCTTTATTATTGAATTAGGCGCGTGGGTATTAAAACGTGCCTGTGAAATTAATCGTGAATGGCAAGATAAAGGCATGCCTATTGTGCCTTTAGCGATTAATTTGTCAGCCGCCAACTTTACCCATCCAAACTTATTGCCTGATATTCGTCGTACCCTAGAGGATTTAGAGCTTAGCCCTAATTTCTTGGTGATTGAGTTGACCGAAGGCATTTTGATGAAAGATGTGCAAGAAACCGTTGAAACGCTCAATGCGCTTAAACGTATGGGCATTTATTTATCGGTAGATGACTTTGGTACAGGTTATTCATCATTAAGTTACCTCAAACGTTTTCCCTTAGATGAACTAAAAATAGATAAAGGTTTTGTTCAAGATATTATCAATGATCCAAACGATGCCGCAATTACCGCAGCCATCATTGGTTTAGCACAAAATCTCAAACTGAATGTGGTTGCCGAAGGTGTGGAAACCACCGAACAAGCCGATTTCTTATTGCGTCGTGGTTGTAACACCATGCAAGGTTATCTATTTGCTAAACCTATGCCTCAAGGTGATTTTGAAAATCTGCTGCTATCAGGTATGGATATGCGTGATATGCAAGCCGCTATTTTTATGGTCGATTGTTAAAAAACGTAGGGGCAACCCTTGTGGTTGCCCTATTTGGCGTGATGATTAACGCTTTTCAGCCATAGCAATCGTATAGGTTTTACCCTGTTTTAGCTTCTCATAATTACCAAATACTTCCTTAAAAGTACGCGAAATAAACTCACGTAAACCATTAATCGTCACTACATAAAAGCGTCCACCTTCGCTTAAATGCTGTAAGGCATCATATAAATACAAATAATGTTGCTCTTTGCTCACTTTAGCAGGTAAGTTAGACAAAATTATATCAAACTTACGATCACCCACAGCGCTAAAGCCATTACTTAAAATCACTTCTGTATTATTTAAACCATTCAGTGCACAATTTTTACGCGCATAATCCACCGCCACAAAATCTTTGTCTAATAACACACTTCTGCCTTGAGGTGCTTTTTTGGCACAAACCATGCCTAAAACCCCATAACCACAGCCGACATCTAAACAGTTATCAGTTGCTTTAAAATCAACATGTTCGAGTAACAAACGTGAACCTTCGTCAACGGCTTCAGGCGAAAAAATACCCCATGTTGAATGAAAGGTATAGTCATCACCTAACACATTTTCTTTAAAAACAATATCTTGACGCCATTTTTGGATGGTAGTTGGATCTAAATTCAATTTGCTCATGGTTTATTCACTATAATCAATAATTAATGGCGCATGGTCAGAAAAACGACTGTCTTTATAAACAAAAGCTTGCTTAACTTTATGAGCAAAGTCTGGACTAGTCACTTGATAATCAATACGCCAACCGACATTGTTTTGCCATGCTTGACCACGATTTGACCACCATGTATAGGCTTGCGCTTCTTCTGTTGGGTAAAGCTGACGATAAGCATCAATATAGCCTAATTCTTGATAAAGTGTGTCTAACCAAGCACGTTCGTGGGGTAAAAAGCCAGAGTTCTTTAGATTGCCTTTCCAGTTTTTTAAATCAATTTCTTGGTGGGCAATATTCCAATCACCACAAATAATCAGCGATTTTTGCTCAGTGCGCCATTGGCGTAGAAGGGGTAAAAACTGCTGCAGAAAATCATCTTTTTTGGCTTGAGCTTCGGGTGAGCTAGAGCCAGATGGCAAATATAAGGAGGCAATAGTTAAATCGCCAAATTGTACGGCTAAATAACGACCTTCATCATCACATACACTAAAACCCAAGCCCTGAGTGACCTTATCAGGTTGTTGACGTGAATAAATGGCTGTACCTGCATAACCTGCTTTTTGAGCAGGAAAGAAATGATGAAACCAGCCCGCAGGTTGATGCGCTAATTCCATTTGATGAGCTTGAATGCGAATTTCTTGCAAACATACTACATCAGCTTGGCTGTTTTCTAACCAATCAAAAAAGCCTTTACGTTCGGCTGAGCGTAAACCATTAACGTTTACTGAGACAATTCTCATTGTTTTTGCCTTATCTTACAAATGGGATATATCATAACCTAATTCACCGCTTGCGGCTAAATGTGTACAATCGCTCTAATTTATTTTGTTTATAGAAGATTCATCATGCAAGAGTATCAACGTGCTTTTATTCAATTAGCCATGCACCGTGACGTATTAAGATTCGGATTATTTACCTTAAAATCGGGTCGTAAAAGCCCTTATTTTTTTAATGCAGGATTATTTCAAGATGGTTTGGCTCTTTCGGCTTTAGGTAAATGTTATGCCGAAACCATTCGACGCTCAGGTATTGATTATGATGTGATTTTTGGCCCAGCCTATAAAGGTATTCCGATTGCTAGTGCTACAGCCATACAATTGCATGATCAATTTCATGTCAATAAACCTTGGTGCTTTAATCGTAAAGAAGCCAAAGATCATGGTGAAGGCGGTAATTTGGTTGGTGCGCCCTTACAAGATAAACGTGTGTTAATTATTGATGACGTGATTACCGCAGGCACAGCGATTCGTGAAGTGTTGGAAATTTTGCAGGCTCAAGGCGCAACTGCGGCAGGTATTATTGTTGCCTTAGACCGTCAAGAGCGTGGTGCAACAGGTGAGTTATCAGCGATTCAAGAGATCGTGCAACAACACCATATTCCTGTCGTGTCTATCATTAAATTAGATCATATTGTTGAATTTTTGCGTGAGCGTGGTGGTCATCAAGAATTGGTCAATAGTATGGGACAATATCGTGCTAAATATGGTGCTAAAGATTTGGCGGATTGGGGATCAAAAGTATGAAGCCCATCAAACTATTAATAGTGATGGATGATATTCGTCACATCAATATCAAAAAAGACTCAAGTATTGCCATGCTTTGGGCAGCCGCTAAACGTGGCTATGAGTTGTTTTATGCGCAGCAAGATGATTTGTTTATTGAAAATGGCGAAGCATATGGTCAATTAAAACCCTTGCAGGTATTTGAAAGTAAAGAAAAATGGCACGAATTTGGCGAAGCACAAAATATCGCTTTGGCCGAAATGGATGTCATTTTGATGCGCAAAGATCCGCCTTTTGATATGCGCTTTATTTACACGACATATATTTTAGAACGAGCCGAACAAGCAGGCGTTTTAGTGGTCAATAAACCGCAATCTTTACGTGATTGTAATGAGAAATTGTTTGCTACACAGTTCGCTCATTGTATGGTGCCAACCTTAGTATCCAGCCAAATGCAGCGTATTAAACAATTTATTGCGCAACATCAAGACGTGATTGTTAAACCATTGGATGGCATGGGTGGAACAGGTATTTTTCGCCTACAGCATCAAGGGTTAAATATTGGCGCAACCCTAGAAACACTCACCCAAAATGGCATTTTGCCTGTGATGGCACAACGCTATATTCCTGAGATTGTCAAAGGGGATAAGCGAATTTTGGTCATTGATGGCAAACCAGTTCCCTATTGTTTGGCGCGTGTGCCACAACAAGGTGAAACTCGTGGTAATTTGGCTGCTGGTGGCAGTGGTGTGCCGCAATTATTAACTCCACGAGATTATTGGTTGGCTAGTCAAGTTGGCCAAGAGCTAAAAAAACGGGGTTTGTTATTTGTTGGTTTAGATGTTATTGGTGACTATATCACCGAGATTAATGTCACTAGCCCAACCTGTATTCGGGAAATTGATGCACGTTATCAGTTTGGGATTGCCGACCGACTAATGCTTGTGATAGAAAAGCAGTTAGCCCTAAAAAAAGTAAGGGTATAGTGGGTAAAAGCGATTTTGTTAAACAATTGTCCTGTTAGTCGCGACAATTTGTCGCACATGGTTTAGAGACGATTTGTTTTATAATAGGGACGTTAAAGATTTACTTTGTTGTTTGGAGTGTGAAATGAAAAAAGTCATGTTACTGGTTGCCAGCTTGGGTTTATTAGCTAGCCAAGCCAGTTTTGCTGCCCCTGATCGTAAAGGTGAAGATGTTTATAAAGCTGTTTGTGCCATGTGTCATGGGGCAGGTGTTGCAGGTGCGCCCAAATTAGGTGATAAAGCGGCGTGGAAAGCGCGTATTGCTCAAGGTACACCTGTATTATACGATCATGCCTTAAAGGGTATTCGCGCGATGCCAGCAAAAGGTACTTGTGCAGCTTGTACCGAAAAAGAAATTAAAAATGCAGTTGATTATATGGTTAGCAAGGCTAAGTAATTGAGCAATAAAAAAGGGAGAAATTCTCCCTTTTTATTTTTACCGTCCCATCAACTTACTTGTTGCCCACGTCATCGCCTTACGAGGCACTAAACGATTCACTAAAGGTAAAGGCTTATTCATTAAACCAGTCACCACCACCGACTTGCCATTATTAAGCGCTTTATAGCCTTCTTCAGCAACCGTTTCGGCGGTATCTTGAATTTGGGTTAACAAACTACCTTTAGTATGTGCCACATCATGAAACTCAGTTGCGGTTGAACCAGGACAAACGGCAGTGACTAAAATTCCACGACCACGCATTTCTTCGGCTAAAGCTTCGGTAAACGATAACACATAGGCTTTTGTGGCGGCATAAACGGCAAAATAAGGACACGGTTGAAAAGCAACCACCGAGGCAATATTCATAATGCGACCATGACCACGCTCTAACATCATTGGCAAAACCATATGCGTTAATTCGGTCAAAGCCACCATATTTAATTGCATCATGCCCGATGTTTGGCTGGCATCACTTTTTGCAAAAGGTGCACTGACACCAAAACCTGCATTATTAACTAAAGTATCAACAGTAAGTTTTAAGTTCGATACTTCATTCATTAATTGAGCAGCGGCACCCATTTGTTGCAAATCAAGCGCAATCACATGAACTTTAACGCCATATTTGCTATTTAATGCTTTAGCCAAACCCTCTAATTTATCTTTACGACGGGCAACCAACACCAAAGTTTGCTGTTCACGTGCAAATAAATGGGCAAGAGCCTCACCAATCCCGCTAGATGCGCCAGTAATTACCGTTGCTAAGGTTGTCATGTTTATTCTCAAAAGTTGTTGCTTTATTGTCCAAAAAAGCTATATCAATCGGCATTAACCTAAATACTCGCTAAACAAAACTAAATCAAGCTTGTGACTTAAATCAATTGTGTTAAATTAAAAATTCTTTATGTAGCCAACTAATTATTGAATATGACCCTAGCTAATTCTAATTTTACTCATCATTGCTTGATTGCCATGCCCGACATGGAAGATAGCCGCTTTTCAGAAACTGTCACTTATATTGTTAAACATGATGCTGAAGGTGCTGTGGGTTTAGTCATTAACAAACCACTAGAATTATCTTTAACCCAACTTTTACAAGAAATAAATCTACCAATTTTAAAAGGAATTGATGAGCCAGAGATGCCCGTTTTATACGGTGGGCCTGTTAGTAGCGAGGCAGGTTTTGTTTTACATCACGAACGTGGAGAATGGAATTCCAGTTTAGAAGTTGAGGATGGTTTATGTGTCACCAGTTCACGCGATATTCTTGATGCCATTGCTCAAGGAAAAGGGCCAAAAAATTATTTAGTATTATTGGGTTATGCAGGATGGTCAGCAGGACAGCTCGAAAAAGAAATGGCCGAAAACGCATGGTTAGTTTGTCCTGCGGATAATAGTTTATTATTTGAGTTACCTTTTGAAGATCGTTGGCAAGCTGCTGCTTCACGAATTGGTGTAAATCTAAGCTTATTAAGTCATCAGGTTGGCCATGCTTGAATCAGTAAACAGTGTTTTGGGCTTTGATTTTGGGACAAAAAAAGCAGGAGTGGCGATTGGTCAACAGATTACGGCAAGCGCATCCCCTTTGTCTCCATTGGTGATGCGAGATGGTATTCCTGAATGGCCTGTTATTGAACAACTAATCAAAGAGTGGCAGCCACAATTGCTGTTGGTAGGTTTGCCATTGAACATGGATGATAGTGAGTCGGAATTATCCCATTTAGCAAGAAAATTTGCTCGACGCTTGCATCATCGTTTTAATTTGCCTGTATTAATGGTTGATGAGCGTTTAACCAGTCGTTCTGCCAAAGAGATGCTCAAAGATATTGGTCAACAACGCAAAGGCAAATTACCTTCTTTAGACTCAACTGCCGCCGTGTTAATGGTTGAAGGGTGGTTGGCTGCGCCAGCAACAGGTTTAAAGCCATAAAGTGCTGGGTAAATGCGTTTGTTATAGTTTTTGATAAATATATCGAGTATGAATATGCGTCTCTTATTAAGCGCACTGTGGTCGATTTTGTGGCTAAGTTCTGCCTCGGCACAAACCTTATATGTGGCTGCTGCATCCGATTTGGTTTATTGCTTAGAGGATATTAATCAACAATTTAAGCGGCAATATCCTCAAGCTCAGATTAAAGTCACAACAGGATCATCAGGCAATTTTTTTGCTCAAATTAAACAAAATGCGCCTTATGAGGTGTATTTGTCGGCAGATAGTCGTTATCCCAAACAATTGATTAGTGAAAATATGGCAGATGGCCAAAGTTTTTATGTGTATGCAATTGGCCAGATTGCATTGTGGACAAATAAGAAAGCTATAGATGTTAAACAAGGATGGGCGGTACTTGATCAAACCAATATTACTCGAGTTGCGATTGCCAACCCCGAACATGCACCTTATGGTCAGGCTGCGCGTAACGCCTTACAACAAGCTAAATTATGGACAAACATTCAATCTAAATTAGTGTTTGGCGAAAATATTGCTCAAACCTTACAGTTTGCTCAGACAGGAAATGCTGATTTAGCAATTGTCGCTTTATCTTTGTTGCGCTCACCACAATTGGCGGGGCAAGGACAGTTTTGGCTAATTCCTGCGCATTTATATCCCCCTTTAGAGCAAGCGATGGTTATCACCAAACGAGGTCAACAAAATCCATTAGCTCATCAATATGCGAGTTTTATTAAGTCAACGAGTGCACAAAAAATCTTTGCCAAATATGGTTTTTTGCCACCAGCAAGGAATTTGCCATAAATGCAATTGTCGCCAGAGTTGTTATATAGTTTATGGTTAACGGCAAAGCTGGCTTTAATTTCTACAGCGTTATTATTGTTAATCTGTATTCCTTTAGCTTATTGGCTCAATAATAGTCGCTCATCTTGGGTGTTTTTTATTGAGATCGTAGTGACATTACCAATGGTTTTGCCACCAACGGTTATTGGCTTTTATTTATTGTTATTATTTTCACCACAGTATTTGCTTGGTCAGTTATGGCAATCGTGGTTTGATATGTCTTTAGTTTTCTCGTTTACAGGTTTAGTTATTGGCTCAGTCATTTATAGCTTGCCATTTGCCTTGCAGCCAATACAAACGGCATTTAGGCAGGTTGATGAAAGTTTATTAGAAGGAGCGGTAGCTTTAGGTGCAAATGCTAAACAGGTTTTTTGGACGATTGTTATTCCAGTGAGTCGTTATGGCATTTTAAGTGGTGCAATTTTAAGTTTTGCCCATACTTTAGGAGAGTTTGGTGTCGTGTTAATGTTGGGTGGAAGTATTCCTGAAGAAACACGAGTTGCCTCAATCGCCTTATATGATGAGGTACAAAAGCTTAATTATCCTGTTGCACATCAATTTGCATTATTGTTGTTAGTATTATCTGCACTGATGATAAGTGTGATTTTAATTTTACAACGTTTGAGTAATCATAAGCCGCGCATTCGCTTGTTGTAACTAGCCCTCATAGAGAGGGCTAGTTCGCTTTATTGACATCTAAACTCTAAGCTAGTTTTATAGTCTTTATCTGTTGCGGTTGTACCGTAGTTTTTGCCAGTCATAGATTTAACAATACCACTAACCATATTCACGGTTTTATTGACATCTTCGCTGACAGTACCTTGATACTGGCTATCCATTTTGTTAACCACAGGCAATTTTTTAAAGACAGCACAACTTTGATTTGCATTAAAGGTTGCTGCTTTTTCGCTTTCGTCTTTAGAGATACCATAACCAGACGTTAAATATAAACCACCTTCCTTCATGATGGTGTGACTGGGTAAAGTACCTGTTACTTGGCTTGAGGGTGTGTTAGCACAAGCAGTTAATAAACTGGCAACGAGCAAAACAGAAAAATACTTCATGTAAAAATCCTATAAAGCGTTATTAGCACGTAAAATATTAGATAATCGTGGATTGGGCTTTTTAGCGGCACGATATAACAACACTAATTTACCAATAGTTTGCACAGCTTGACTGTTTGTGCTTTGTACAATTTCGTCAATCATCGCTAGACGTAATTCTCTGTCTTCACCACCCAAGCGAACTTTGATTAATTCGTGATCTTCTAAGGCGCGATCAATTTCAGCTAACACGGCTTCAGTCAGGCCATGACCGCCTAATAACACGACTGGATTGAGTTGATGGCCAATTTGACGAAAGCGTTTTTTTTCAGCAATAGATAAAGACATGAGACATAAGCCTAAAAATTTGATTAAATTCTCTATACAGAATTACCTTTGGCGATTGGCCAAACGATAATACTGACTATTTTAACGTAACTTTAGGTTTAAAGCATGAGTGTTCGTATCCACAACAATAAATTGAGTAAAAGTAGCAAAGATTGGATGCGTGAGCATCTTGAAGATAGCTATGTGCAAAAAGCGCAAAAAGACGGCTATCGCTCGCGCGCTGCTTATAAGTTGTTGGAGGTTAATCAAAAAGACAAATTGTTTAAAGCTGGTATGACTGTCGTGGATTTAGGTTCAGCACCAGGAAGCTGGTCACAAATAGCGGCTCAATTAGTTGGCACAAATGGCATGGTTTTAGCTTCTGATATTTTACCGATGGATGCTTTGCCCAATGTGCATTTTATTCAAGGTGATTTTAGAGAAGATGATGTATTTAATAAATTATTAGATACATTAAATGGCCGTCCTGTTGACCTTGTAATTTCTGACATGGCACCCAATATAGGAGGGAATGCCTCTGACCAGCCTCGTGCCATGTATTTATGTGAGTTAGCATTAGACTTTGCGCTTCGTGTATTAAAGCCCAATGGCCAATTTTTGGTAAAAGTATTTCAGGGTGAAGGCTACGAAGAGTATCGTAAGACAATTATGGACAATTTTACTGTCTTAAAAAGTCGCAAGCCTGATGCTTCTCGTGCGCGTTCACGAGAAGTGTACTTACTTGCAACAGGTTTTAAGGTTAAATAGAGATTTAATATACATAAGTTCTTAAAATAATACTTATGTAAGCTTGAATGTTAATCACTGCTTGGTAAATAATCGGCAAGCGCGTAATGCCAATAACTGTAGGATTTGACCCTTGAACGATATGATGAAAAATTTGCTTCTATGGCTAGTTATTGCTGGCATGTTGGTGTTTGTATTTAGTAACTTTAATCAACAAGCACCCACCAAGCAATTAACTTATTCTGAGTTTGTCAATTCTGTCAGCAGTGGCGATGTGAAGCGCGTGCGTATAGATGGTTTAACCATCAGCGGTGAACGTGCTAATGGTGATAAATTTGAAACCATTCGCCCACCGATTCCTGACCCCGAATTAATGAATGACTTATTAGATAAAAAAGTCATTGTTGAGGGTAGTGCCCCTGAACAGCAAAGTGTTTGGATGCAGCTTTTAGTAGCAAGCTTCCCCGTCATTTTAATTATCTTGTTGTTTATGTTCTTTATGCGCCAAATGCAAGGTGGCGGTGGAGCAGGTGGACGTGGTGGGCCAATGACTTTTGGTAAATCACGTGCACGTATGTTATCTGAAGATCAAATCAAAACGACTTTTGCTGATGTGGCAGGTTGTGATGAAGCCAAAGAAGACGTACAAGAAGTGGTTGAGTTTTTGCGTGATCCTGCAAAATTTCAACGTTTGGGTGGCAAAATCCCCCGTGGTATGTTGATGGTTGGTCCACCAGGTACAGGCAAAACTCTACTTGCTCAAACATTTCAAACAATATTACCAGATCTTACTTATGAAGAATCGATAGAGGTTACAAGTATCCACTCGATAGTATCAGATTACTCTCAACTGCATATAAGACCACCTTTCCGATCTCCTCATCACACATCATCATACCCAGCTATTGTTGGTGGTGGAGCAATTCCAAAACCTGGCGAGATTACTCTGGCTCACCACGGAGTATTGTTTATGGATGAATTCCCAGAGTTCGATACACGCGTACTGGAATCACTACGTCAGCCGATCGAGGACAAAGTCGTAAACGTAGCACGTGCTCGTGGTAGCGCTACGTTCCCAGCGCGGTTTACACTCCTGGCAGCGATGAATCCCTGTCCATGTGGTAATCGCGGAGCATTACACAAACAGTGCATCTGTAGCCCTGGAGAACTCGGTCGCTATCAGCGTAAGCTCTCGGGACCCATCATGGACCGTATTGATATCTGGCTCACCGTGGAACATATTGATTATGATAAATTATCTGGTGTGGATGAATATGCCGAGGAGAGCGAGACCATTGCCGAGCGCGTGCGTGCCGCGTCGACCACGGCGGGCAGCAGGCCGTAGTCCACTTCCACCGCCTCGGCGGCAGCTCTTGCCTGTTCCAGGGTCTCGGCCACCACGATGGCGACCTGATCGCCGACGTAGCGAGCCTTGTCGACGGCGAGGATGTGGT
>NZ_CALETI010000257.1 GCF_937920075.1 uncultured Agitococcus sp. | reverse complement strand
TTAAATTATTGGGTGAGCGTGTTATGGCTAGGGACTTTGATCGTCAGGTTACAGAACTACAAGTGCGTGTCGCCATTTTAAACCGTTTCACTCATTTGGGTACGCCAGTCACTCAGCGTGTCTTTTAACCCATTATCGGGTAAGGGCAACTTATGCCTAAACCGTAATTTGTGCAACAAAGCCGCAACAAAACGTAAACTATGTGGACTTCCATTAACGGCCATTAATGCCATTTCAGCCGTTTGCTCATCATAGGGAATATACTTAATTGCTCTTTTATCATTATATAAAGCCAACCGATAAAGCTCGTTATTCTTCAACTTACCTGTTTTTTCTACTTCGGCTAAATATTTTCTAAAACACTCATTCTGTATCATTGTTAATATTCCATTTTAATTTGTTTTTCCAGAGCAAAAACAGTGGGCTTTTCAACCCACCATTTCAATCAATGATTATTTAAAACTTACGCGGTTATCGCTTATTTATTCACATTTCAACCGTTTTTAACGGTTTCATGTTCACAAAACGCGCTAATTGCAGTGCAATGCGTAAGTCCTATTTATGCTTCATTTTATGAATTTGTAATGCCTTGTATTGAACCAACCAATCGGTTAAGGCAATAAAAATCACAGATAACACTAAAACGGAATGAATAATTACTTCCCACTGTAGCGTATGTTCAGATAGATTTTTAGTATCAATAAAACTACGCAATAAATGAATTGACGAAATACTCACCAAAGCCATCCCTAACTTTATTTTCAATACACCTGCATCCACATGGTCAAGCCACTCAGGTTGGTCAGGGTGATCGTCAATATGCAAACGACTGACAAAAATCTCATAGCCCCCAATAATCACCATTACCAATAAATTGGCAATCATCACCACATCAATCAAAGCAAGAACAATCAATAAAATATCGTTATCGCTGTATTTCCCCAAATTAATAATTAAACCTGACAGCGTCACAAAAAACTTATAAACATACACAGCCAACGCAACAATCAACCCCATATACATGGGTAATTGCAGCCAGCGACTCCAAAAAATAAATCGAGCTGCTGCGTGTGTAAACTTTTGACTCATAAAAACTCCTCATTAAACCAAAGATGATACTCTTGTCTTTACACACCAAAAATAAGTCGGCATAGTTTAGGGCTTATTACACTTTTTTTGTATTAGCTTGTTATACAAGTTTCAGGATTTTCATTTTTTAATGTCACGCGTTTATTTACAAGTCGCTTTACCTGTGCCTTTAGCACAAGTGTTTGACTACAGCATTCCTGCGAGTTTTAGTCATACGCCACATATTGGCGCGCGGATTAAAGTACCTTTTGGCAAACGTGAATTAATTGGCGTGATTATTGGTGTGACCGAAACACCAGAATCACCACTTGATAAAATTAAACCTGCCCGACAGTTAATTGATGAGCATTCCTTATTTCCCCCCCAACTGATGCAATTATTAACGTGGGCAGCACAGTATTATCATTACCCCATTGGGGAAGTATTTAGCACTGCTTTGCCAACGCTGTTGCGTCAAGGTGAAGATTTATATGACAACCCCATTCATTGGCGTTTAACACCTGTTGGTTTACAAATTACCGCTGACACCCTAAGCCGCTCCGCCAAACAACAAGCCGCATGGCAAGCTCTTGAACCCCATCAAAGTCATGGCATTAGTGAAGATTTTTTAAAGAAAGTTCAAATTGAACGCGCTACGCTGCAAGCCTTAGCGAAAAAAGGCTTTGCCGAAGAATTTGGTCAATTAGCCATTCAAACAGGCACACCACAACTCAAATATGCCGAATCACCTTTAGTTGCCAACGAAAGCCAAACCACCGCCATTCATGCCATTACTGAACATTTAGGCCAATTTAAAAGCTTTTTGTTAGATGGGGTGACAGGCAGTGGTAAAACCGAAGTGTATTTACAAAGTATCGCTTCGTGTTTAGCCAACCATCAACAAGCCCTTGTTTTAGTGCCTGAAATTGGCTTAACCCCACAAACTGTGGCTAGATTTCGTTCTCGTTTTGCCGTTGAAATTGTCATGCTGCATTCAGGCTTAACCGATAGAGAACGTTTGCGTGCTTGGCGACGTGCTTATTTAGGTCATGCGGCAATTGTGATAGGCACACGCTCTACCCTATTTACCCCCATGCCACATTTAGGCTTGATTATTGTCGATGAAGAACATGATTTATCGTTTAAACAACAAGATAATTTTAGATACAACGCGCGTGATTTAGCCATTTTACGCGCACAATTGGCAAATTGTCCTGTCGTTTTGGGGTCGGCAACCCCCAGTTTAGAAAGTTTAGCCAATGCCAAAACAGGCCGTTATCAGCATTTATTTTTAAAAGAACGTGCCGCCAATGTCTCTCAACCTACGATTAAATTGATTGATTTACGCGGCCAAAAACTTCAAGCAGGTTTAACTTCTGCACTAAAAGACGCGATTGCCACCCGACTAAAAAAAGATGAGCAAGTGATTATCTTTTTAAATAGACGAGGTTTTGCACCTGTGTTGTTGTGTCATGATTGTGGTTGGCAAGCGAAATGTCCGCGTTGTGATGCCAAGATTACTCTACACCGTAACCCCTTGAGATTACATTGTCATCATTGTGGCTTTAGTCAGCAGCCACCCAATTTTTGTCCCGAATGCAACAGCAAAGAATTAAAAGCCATTGGTGCTGGCACAGTGCGTGTCGAAGAAGCCTTACAAGAGTTATTTCCCAAAGTGCCGATTCATCGTATAGATAGAGATAGCACCCAACGCAAAGATAGTTGGCACAATTTATATGCCGACATCGAAAATAACAAAGCCGCGATTTTGGTTGGCACACAAATGTTGGCTAAAGGTCACCACTTCCCTAATGTGACGTTGGTTGCGTTATTAGAAGCCGATAGTGGTTTGTTTGGGGCAGATTTTCGCGCTAGTGAACGTGTTGCCCAATTAATTACCCAAGTGGCAGGTCGTGCAGGTCGTGCGCATAAAGCAGGCTTGGTGTTGTTGCAAAGTCATCAACCTGAACATCCGTTATTGCAGCAATTATTAAGCACAGGTTATCAAGGTTTTGCTGAGTTGGCGTTAGCTGAGCGCGAGATGATTGGGATGCCACCGTATGGTTATTTGGCCTTAGTGCGTGCCGAAGCGCATTATCCCGAAATGGCACTCAACTTTTTGACTGAGGCAATGAGTCGAGGTCAAGTGTTGGATAATGCCCCTGAGTTTTGGGGGCCTATTCCTGCACCCATGGAAAAAAAGGCAGGGATTTTTAGGGCGCATTTGCTGTTAAAAAGTAGCCAACGTCGTCGTCTTCAACAGTTTTTGCATCGTTGGTTAACGATTGTGAATGATTTACCTGAAGCAAAACGTTTACGCTGGCATATTGATGTAGATCCGCAAGAGTTGGCTTAAGATTCCCAATCCTCTATTAACAAACTTTCTATACGACTAAACTCACGAACATTGTGCGTCACTAAAACACATTGATGAGCCATTGCTATCGCCGCAATTTGCATATCATACGCACCAATTAACAAACCTTTTTTAGCCAATTCAACACGAATTTATCCTAAAATTTTTGCAGACTTTTCGTCGAAACTTAAACTAGGAAATTGCAAACATAGCTCATCAATCAATGCTACATTTGCTATAGGTCGTTGACTTTTATAAGCCCCATAATACAACTCTGATGAGTGTTGAAAAAACTGTATGAGTAGATTTGGTAAACTTAAGAAGATTATT
>NZ_CALETI010000256.1 GCF_937920075.1 uncultured Agitococcus sp. | reverse complement strand
GTGGGCCAATGACTTTTGGTAAATCACGTGCACGTATGTTATCTGAAGATCAAATTAAAACCACCTTTGCTGATGTGGCAGGTTGTGATGAAGCCAAAGAAGATGTGCAGGAAGTGGTTGAGTTTTTGCGTGATCCTGCAAAATTCCAACGTTTAGGTGGCAAAATTCCCCGTGGTATGCTGATGGTTGGTCCACCAGGTACAGGCAAAACTTTATTAGCGAAAGCGATTGCAGGCGAAGCAAAAGTTCCATTCTTCACTATTTCTGGCTCTGATTTTGTTGAAATGTTTGTGGGTGTGGGTGCATCTCGTGTGCGTGACATGTTTGAACAAGCTAAAAAACAAGCCCCCTGTATCATCTTTATTGATGAGATTGACGCCGTTGGCCGTCAACGTGGTGCAGGTTTGGGTGGTGGCCATGATGAGCGTGAGCAAACCTTAAACCAATTATTAGTCGAAATGGATGGTTTTGAAGGTAATGAAGGCATCATTATTATTGCTGCGACTAACCGTCCAGATGTATTAGATGCGGCATTATTAAGACCAGGCCGTTTTGACCGTCAGATTGTTGTCGGTTTACCTGATATTCGTGGTCGTGAACAAATCCTCAAAGTGCATATGCGTAAAGTGCCATTGGGTGAAAATGTTAATGCCGAATTAATTGCGCGTGGTACACCGGGTTTCTCAGGTGCTGATTTAGCCAATCTAGTGAATGAAGCGGCCTTATTTGCCGCACGCATCAACAAAAAAACAGTTGATATGCAAGAGTTTGAATTAGCTAAAGATAAAATTATGATGGGTGCAGAGCGCAAATCTATGGTCATGTCTGAGGCTGAAAAACGCAATACCGCTTATCATGAGGCAGGCCATGCTATTGTTGGCAGACTGTTGCCAGAACATGACCCAGTTTATAAAGTATCGATTATTCCTCGTGGACGTGCTTTGGGTGTCACCATGTTTTTGCCTGAAGAAGATCGTTATTCATGGTCAAAACGTGGTATTGAAGGTAAAATTTGTTCGTTATTTGGTGGACGGATTGCCGAAGAAATGACCTTAGGTTTTGATGGTGTGACGACTGGTGCTTCTAATGATATTCAACGTGCCACAGAATTGGCGCGTAATATGGTCACTAAATGGGGCTTATCACAAAAACTAGGCCCAATGTTATATGATGAAGAAGAGGGCGAAGTTTTCTTAGGTCGGAGTGTTACCCAACGTAAAAACGTTTCTGCACAAACCGCCATGGATATAGACAATGAAATTCGTGCAGTGATTGACCGTTGTTATGGCCAAGCTAAAGACATTTTAGAAACTAATCGTCATATTTTGGAAGCAATGGCTGATGCTTTAATGCAATATGAAACCATTGACGCTGGGCAAATTGACGATATTATGGCAGGTAAACCACCTCGTCCACCGCATACAGGAAACTCAACATTAACTGACAAAAAAGTAGAAATCACTAAACCAGACGATTCTAATACAGCCAGTTAAATGATGAAGCAAAAACTTATTTGTGGCGATAAAGTCCTAGATTTATCGTCACCTGTGGTTATGGGTGTGCTTAATGTCACACCCGATTCTTTTTCGGATGGGGGAAAGTTTTTTACCCTAAATGATGCTTTACGCCAAGCGGAACTATTAATAAGTGAAGGGGCAGCTATTTTAGACATTGGCGCCGAATCCACACGCCCACAAGCACAATTAGTCACCGAACAACAAGAATTAGATCGTTTATTGCCAATTATTGAGGCGGTTAAACAGCGTTTTGATACCATTATTTCGGTCGATACTAGCAGCCCTCAAGTGATGTTGCAGGCGGCTAAATTAGGTATTGGGTTAATTAATGATGTGCGAGCTTTACAGCGTGATGGAGCATTACAAGCTGCGGCTCAAACCAAGTTGCCGATTTGTTTAATGCATATGCAAGGTGAGCCAAGCACCATGCAGCAAAGTCCATATTATCAATCAGTCATTGATGAAGTGATGGTGTTTTTGCAACAACGTATTGAATATTGTTTAGATGCAGGAATTCCTGCAGAGCAATTATTGTTAGATGTTGGTTTTGGTTTTGGTAAGACCTTGGCTCATAATATAGAGTTATTGGCTAAACTAGATATATTTACGCAATTACCTTATCCATTATTAGTAGGTATGTCGCGTAAAAGTATGTTGGGCAAGATTTTAAATGATGCCCCTGTTGATCAACGGCTGTTTGCGGGTCTATCAGCAGCGACAATTGCAGCGTTAAAAGGGGCAAAAATTATTCGTACTCATGATGTTAAAGCCACCAAAGATGCTTTAGCTGTAGTGAGTGCTATTCAACATTATTAGGAGTTATCAGAGATGGCACGTAAGTATTTTGGCACTGATGGTATTCGCGGCTTGGTTGGTGAGTTTCCAATCGTGCCAGACTTTGCCCTTAAATTAGGGTGGGCAGCAGGAAAAGTGTTGGCAGCAAGTGGTAATGCTTCGGTTGTTATTGGCAAAGATACCCGTTTGTCTGGTTATGTGTTGGAGTCGGCTTTGCAATCTGGTTTATGTGCTGCTGGTGTTGATGTTCGATTAGTAGGCCCAATGCCAACACCAGCAATTGCCCATTTAACTCGTGCTTTTCATGCTAGTGCAGGGGTGGTTATTTCAGCTTCGCATAATCCTTATTATGATAATGGCATTAAGTTTTTTGGTTCTAATGGTAAAAAATTGTCAGATGATATTGAGGCGGAAATTGAAGCTTGGTTAGATAAGCCTTTAGCGATTGATAATTTTGATGATTTAGGAAAAAGTTTGCGTCAAGAAGATGCGCGTGGTCGTTATATTGAATTTTGTAAGGCGACTTTTCCTTATCATTTGAGCTTAAAGGGGCTGAAAATTGTTGTCGATTGTGCTAATGGTGCCACTTATCAAGTAGGGCCAGCTGTATTTAGAGAATTAGGTGCAGAAGTTATTGCTGTTGCTTGTGAGCCTGATGGTACTAATATTAATGCTGATTGTGGCTCAACTCATCCTCAAACCTTGCAAGCGGCAGTATTGGTGAATAAAGCTGATTTGGGCATTGCTTTTGATGGTGATGGTGATCGTGTGATGATGGTTGACCATACAGGATCAGTGGTTGATGGCGATGAAATAATTGTCATGATCGCTAAGGCTCGTCAGCAAGATGGTTTTAATATTGGCGGGGTTGTTGGCACGTTAATGAGTAATATGGGCATGGAAGTTGCGATTAAAGAAATGGGGTTAGAGTTTATTCGTGCTAAGGTTGGTGATCGTTATGTTATGTCTGCTTTGGCCAAACGTGGTTGGACATTAGGTGGTGAAGCCTCTGGACATATTGTGTGTTTAGACAAAACTACCACAGGTGATGCGATTATTGCGGCTTTACAAGTATTAAGTGCTTTGGTGCAAAGTGGCCAAACTTTACATGAATTACGTCAAGGAATGAGCAAATATCCTCAGCAATTAATTAATGTTAAGGTCGCCAAAAAATCAGACCCTATGGAAAATGCTCAAGTTGTTGAAGCCGTTAAGGATGCTGAAGCGATCTTAGGCGCACGAGGTCGAGTATTATTACGTGCTTCTGGTACAGAACCCGTTATTCGTGTCATGGTTGAGGGCGAGCAACAACAAATGATTAGTCGTATTTGCCAAGAGTTAGCGGATAAAGTACGCGCAGCGTTGGGTTAGTTATTTAGGATAATTTTTATGTATCGTAAAAAAATAGTGGCAGGCAATTGGAAAATGAATGGTAGTGTTACCAAGAATGTTCAATTGGTTAGCGCGTTAACACAGTCCGCACCTGATAATATCGAGATTATCTTAGCACCTCCTGCATTATATCTTTCAGGAGTTAAAGCTCAATTAATGGGATCATCTATTGCTTTAGCGGGACAAAATGTGGCTGCAGAGGGTCAAGCAGGTGCATATACTGGTGAAATTTCAGCGCAAATGTTTGCAGATATAGGGGTTTCTTATGCCATTGTGGGACACTCTGAACGCCGCCAATATTATGCCGAAACAGATAGTTTAGTCGCTAAAAAATGTTTACGTTTAAGAGAGCAAGGATTAAAACCGATTATTTGTGTGGGCGAAAGTTTGGCGGAGAGAGAAAGTGGTCAAGCAGAAGCCGTTGTCTCTCGTCAATTGAAAGCGGTGATTGATTATTGTGGAGTTGAGCTCTTAGCTGATGCCATTCTTGCCTATGAACCAGTTTGGGCAATTGGCACAGGAAAAACAGCAACCCCCCATGATGCACAAGCTATTCATGCTTTTTTACGCCAATTAGTGACAATTTACGATAAAAACATTGCCAATTATCTGCCAATCCTTTACGGCGGCAGTGTAAAAGCAGATAATGCCGCCTCTTTGTTTTCGATGCCTGATATTGATGGGGCATTAGTGGGTGGCGCATCGTTGGTCGCGCAAGATTTTCTCGCAATTTGCCACGCGGCAAAAGCATCTATGGTAGGTTAGCATGGAATCCTTTGTTTTAGTTGTACATGTCATTATTGCCAGTGTCATGATTCTATTTATTTTGATGCAGCAAGGAAAGGGCGCAGAAGCAGGGGCTTCATTTGGTGGTGGTGGCTCACAAACTGTTTTTGGTAGTGCTGGCTCAGCTAGTTTTTTAACAAAATTAACCGCTGGTTTAGCGATAGTGTTTTTTATTACTAGTATGACATTGGCTATATTTGCTAAACAAAAAGTGTCTCAATCTCCTGTGATTTCTGCACCAGTTACACAAAAAGTACCAGCTAATACGGATGTACCTGCGCCAGCAGCTCAAACTCCAGCACCTATTTCTTCTGCACCGGCAAGTAGTGATGTGCCAGCAACTGTTCCAGCTCAAAATACTGCACCGTAAGACTAGCATTTACTTAATAAATACAGTAAAGTAGCAGCCCCTGATGCGGTGGTGGTGGAATTGGTAGACACGCCATCTTGAGGTGGTGGTGGCGCAAGCCGTGGGGGTTCAAGTCCCCCCCTCCGCACCAAGTTATTAATTTGGATATAGGGATTTGTTAAGGGATAACAAATTAGTTTAAGTTAAAGCGAAATAAAGCTTGACTTGTTGAGGTGAAGTCTGTAAAGTTCGCCTCCTGTCGTTGCGGGGTGGAGCAGTCTGGTAGCTCGTCGGGCTCATAACCCGAAGGTCGTTGGTTCAAATCCAGCTCCCGCAACCAATTTGCCTAGATAGCTCAGTTGGCTAGAGCATGCGGTTCATACCCGCAGTGTCAGCGGTTCGACCCCGTTCGCCGCTACCATTATTTTTTTCCATATCGGCTGGCCCCTTGGTCAAGCGGTTAAGACACCGGCCTCTCACGCCGGATTCAGGAGTTCGATTCTCATTCGGAAGATATTTACCTCATCACGATCAATGGAATATCTCGGCTACCATGACCTATTTTTATGGAGATGCTGATAGGAGAATTCATGTAAATCCAGCTCATGGAAAAGGAATCACCCCTACGTACGGTCCTATCAACAACCCCGTTTTTATCGCAGCCCAAAAACTTGAAGGCTCTTGGATCTTGAATTACTTTTGTTGGGATCTCGCCTTAGCTCGTCAAATTGGAATGACCAATGCCATTACAATTCAGCCATTGATGGGAATAAGAGCCCTTCTCACTTGTCAAGATTATAAGACAAAAAGTTTTCGGCAATATACCCCACCCTTTTCGGTGATTTCCCCATCTGTGAAGTATGGATTTAAAGCGGATACGCAGTTTTGGGGGGTGGGTCCTCGTGTTGGATTTAACTTGGCAGCTTACACGCGCTACTCTCTTGCATTTT
>NZ_CALETI010000255.1 GCF_937920075.1 uncultured Agitococcus sp. | reverse complement strand
AACTAACAGCAGCTTGAAAAAGTATTAAAACCTACCTATTTAGTGTATTTTTTAGACTAAATGGGTTTAGCCTATGGAACATTTAAGCATTGGGGAAACGGCAAAATTATTAGGTGTATCCGTATCGACACTCAGGCGATGGGAGTGTGAGGGTAAATTATTGCCTGCGTATCGTACCGTGGGTAGTCATCGGCGTTATTTATGGAAAGACATTCAACAATTTTGTGGACAATTTGCGCCTGAGTTGCGTAAAACGATAGCCTATGCACGAGTGTCATCCCATGACCAAAAAGACGACTTAGAACGGCAAGCTCAACGATTAGAACAATACTGCACCGAACAACGTTTTGAGAGAGTAGAAATACTCAAAGACTTAGGCAGCGGGTTAAATTATCATAAAAAGCAATTTAAACAACTACTTAGAATGATAGCCTTAGGTCAAGTAGCGCATCTTATCTTAACGCATAAAGACAGATTATTGCGTTTTGGGGCTGAGATTATTTTTCAGTTGTGTCACATTCATCAAACCAACGTGACTATTTTAGAGCAAGACCACGAGCTTAACTTAGAAAAGAGCTTAGTGGCCGATGTGCTAGAGCTAATGACCGTATTTTCAGCACGTTTACACGGTTCACGCTCACATAAAAACAAAAAAGCCGTGAAAGAATCAGTGGTTATGAGTTAGAATAATAAAATTCACCCTATTAAATGGCTTGTGGTTTATGCTCAGCACCGCCCATCAAATAGAACTTAAACCCAACAACAAGCAAGCCAATTATTTTGCGCGTGCTTGTGGGGTGGCACGTTTTAGTTTTAATTGGGGCTTAGAGCAATGGCAACACCAATATCAAGCCCATGTACAAGATAACAGTCTCCCCAAACCCAACGAACAAGCTCTCAGAAAACACTTTAATGCGGTTAAAAAACAAGAGTTTGGTTTTGTGTTAGAGGTGACTAAATATGCAGCACAACAAGCCTTAAAAAATGTAGGCACAGCGTTTAAACGGTTTTTTAATGGTGAAGCTGCGTATCCGCAATTTCATAAAAAACATCATCACGACTCATTTTACATAGGCAACGACCAATTTAAAGTCAAAGACAAACAGGTATGGATACCGAATTTGGGTTGGGTGAGATTAAAAGAAGCGTTTAAATATCAAGGGAAAGGCAAAATAAACAATGCCGTCATCAGCCGACAGGCGGATAGATGGTTTGTGAGTATATCGGTGAGTGTAGAACAAAAGCCACCACGCCAAGCAGTCGAGAAACAAGACTGTGTGGGTGTGGATTTGGGAATTAGTCGCTTAGCGACCTGTTCGGATGGTCATCAAGCGGATAATCCAAAGGCATTGTCTAAAAAGCTCAAAAAGTTAAAACGGTTAAGTCAAGCCTTAAGCCGCAAGGTTAAAGGCTCACACAATCGGCATAAAGCGAAAATGCAGTTATCTAAACTGCATCAACGGATAAAACACATTCGTCACGATGCTTTACACAAACTGTCTTACTATGTAACCACACGGTTTAACATGGTGGTTTTAGAAGATTTGAATGTACAAGGCATGATGAAGAATCGAAAATTATCGAGAGCGATTGCTGATGTGGGTTTTTATGAATTAAGGCGACAGGTCGAATACAAAGCCAAGTATTATGGGTCAAGGGTGGTGTATGCAGACCGTTTTTATCCGAGTTCTAAATTGTGTTCGGTGTGTGGTTTTAAGCATGAAGGCTTGACGTTAAAAGACCGTGAATGGGATTGTCCTGAGTGTGGCATTCACCATGATAGAGATGTAAATGCTGCCTTAAATTTAAGGCAGCTTGGTTTAGCAAAAATCGCCGCGAGTTCAACGGTGACCGCTTGTGGAGAGTTTGGCTCTGGCGTTTGATGGCAACATCAAACGTGAAACCAGCTCTATGAAGCAAGAAATAAGCATTAAATCTATAAAAAGTAGATTTGAGTAAGACTTGTGGAACGGT
>NZ_CALETI010000254.1 GCF_937920075.1 uncultured Agitococcus sp. | reverse complement strand
ACCCATTTTTACTCTCGGATACGGTCTTTTCAATGGACAGCACCAAGCCAATTCGCTCTATCGAAGTCAACCAAATTGGTAAATCGTTCTTGCTTTTGGTTCCTGCGACAGAATCGTCCGCCACTGGTCAGCCTTGTGATGTTATCTTTAACGATGAAGTTGATTTATCAAATCAAGAGATGCTGGCTTTGTTCCAGTCTCGTTTACAAGCGTCTTCGTTCAAAATCCGTCAGCAATTTTCGACACCGACATTCGGCGGCTTCGGCATTGACGCTACCTATCAGTTGTCCGATCAACAAGAGTATTTCATTCAGTGTTCCTGTTGTAACCATTGGCAAGTACCTGTCTTTGACAAACGCTTTATCCATATTGAAGGTTTGCCTGAAGAAATTGCTTTAGATCAAATAGACACGCATATTCTTGATAAGTATGAGATCAATACGGCTGCCATCACTGTTGACTGTGAGAAATGTCATCAGCCATTAGATTTGATGCGTGATAAACGCGAGTGGGTGGCCACTTACCCTAACCGTGTCAATAACCGTGGTTATCGGGTTCGTACTTTCTCCAGTGCTGCCTTAGCCCCTAACTATGTGATTAGCCAACTCATTGAATATCGTAAGAATGACTTCTTACGCGGTTGGTATAATACGGTACTTGGTGAGGTTTACGACAAAGCTGATGTTCGTTTAACGGATGCTGTTTTAAATCCTTTATTCAAAGATGAGAATGTTGAAGGAGAACCTATCGGACCTTACTTTATTGGCATGGACGTTGGCTCTATCTGTCATATTGTTGTCGGCAGTTCTAGCAGTATTCGTACAGGCGTTCGCGTCCACCGATGGGAGATGGTGCCTTTGGAGCAGGTTAAGGAACGTATCAAAGAGCTTCGGGAGAAGTATAATGTTCGCGGCACAATGGACCAATTCCCTGAACAGCTATTGGCCAAAGAGGTTTACGAAGAAACAGGTGGTGCCGTTATCCCTTGCGCTTACCGTGGCTCTGTAGAGATTAATGATAAAACGGAAGTGACCAAGAACATTCAAGTTGATCGCACCGAAGCCATTGATTCTGTCGCTAAGCTTTGCCGTAACAATAATATTGAGTTTTTCAATTACGGTCAGCATAAAGAACTGATTAAGAACCACTTGAAAGACATGGTTCGTGATACAGTGCCTGAGAAACCTGCTGTTTGGCGTAAACTGACTGGCCAAGACCACTTCTTTCACGCGCTTGGCTATCTAACCACAGGGGTTAAATACTTCAATAACGACTTTACAGGGTATAAAGAGCAAGAAGAAAGACGAAATATCTTTGTCATGGGACAGAATTTAATTCTTCCTCAAGGGGATATTTACGGCCGTGAGCGTAGCTTTAACAAAAGAAATTACTAAGGTTTTAGGCTCGTGAGCGTAGCTTTAGCAAAAGGACGTGGTAGTATGTTAAAATCCCTTTCAATTAAACCGTTGCTTGGTTGACGAATATGGCCTCAATGTTACAAACAGTCGTGCAGATTGTTGCGCCTAAAAAGTTAGGCAACCCTAAAGGTATTGCCGAAAGCACCACCTTTAACTCTACCAGCTCTGCTAATGCACTAACGGCTCCGCAGTATCAGGAACACTTATCGGATATTTTTGATACTCGTTTAGCTTCAGACAGTCGTGACTTAATCAAGCAGCTTTTGATTCAAGACCCTGATGCGAGTGCTGCTTTAAACTCATTCCTAACGCTATCGGATACACAACCGATTATTCTTGTCAAAGATGTTAACGGCAAAATTGACCGTGCTGGTTTAAAGACGGTTAATGCGTTAATTGACACCTTAACCACTCGGTACGATTTTAGTAAAGGGTTTCGATACACACCTGATTTAAAAGCAATCGCTGAAGAAATGCGGTATATGCTTTTAGCTCGTGGAATGTTAATGGGTGAAACCATTATCAGCAAAGAAGGTTATTTTGATGACATCCGTTTAATTGATACCGCTAAGTTGAATGGTTTGAACGCGAAAACGGACGCTTAGTGCCAGAGCAAGTGCCGTCAGGTGGTGGTGATAACATTTCCTTAGACTACCCCACGGTCTTTGTCGCTTACTATCGCCAAGACCCGACTAATGCCTACGCTTACAGTCCTTTTGTCAGTGTTATCAATACGGCTGCTGCTCGTCAACGGATTATTAATGACTTGTACCGTATCATGCAAGCAACAGGCTACCCACGCTTGGAAGTAACAGTGATAGAAGATGTCATCCGCAAATCTGCGCCTGACAACATCAAAATGGACGCTGCTAAATTAGATTTATATGTTAGAAATACCATCAACGCTATCTCTGGGACAGTAGCAACGTTGCGCCCAGATCAGGCTTTCGTCCATACCGACAGCGTTGAAGTGGGTATGTTGAATGAGAAGAAAGCTGGGATGACGATGGATATTGAGCCAATTATTAAAACGCTCAATGCTCAGAATCAGGCTGCTTTGAAAACAATGGCTACTATCCTCGGCAGAGAGATCGGAAGAGCGTCGTGT
>NZ_CALETI010000253.1 GCF_937920075.1 uncultured Agitococcus sp. | reverse complement strand
TGTTAAATGGAAAAAAGCGAAGATTAAGCACCCATTGACGACAGATGCCTAACTATACGCTTAACGTGCGCCACCCCACACGTTATAGGCCTGTGCAATGAATCATTTATATATTTAATGCTTAGATAGTGGCTGTGGTGGTGTCACTGTTAAAGCGTGAGTTAGGCACTTTTAGCGAAGAATTGGAGATAGTGAGATGATTGTAACAAATACAGGTGAAAGCATTGCGAATGCTGTTTTAAACAACAATGTTAAAATAACAGATGTTGCTAAAACAATAAAAATGTCTACTGCTGGGGCGAGACACAAAATGCACACGTACTTACAAGAAAAAAACCCCAAAAAGTATGAAGATTTATTACATACGAATCGTTACGCTGATGGTAGTGTAAATGAAAAATGCTTGCCTCTTCTATGTGAATTACGCGCAAATAAAGAATGCTTTTTTGATAAAAAAACAACGCAGCAATCCGTTGGGGTTGCATCGGACTTGAATGCTGAGTTAGACCTGTGTGACAACAAAGCGCATATTATGCGAGTGATGACAAGTAGCGAAGATATGACGTGGGCAACACCGCAAAAATGGTTTGACTACTTGAATTTAGAGTTTGGTTTTACACTTGACCCTTGTTGCTTACCTACAACAGCTAAATGTAAGAAGTTTTACACACCCGTAGAAGATGGTTTATCAAAAAGTTGGCAAGATGAGCGTGTTTTTATGAATCCACCCTATGGCCGCGAGATTGGTAAATGGATGAAAAAAGCACATGATGAGGCTTTGAATAATGGCGCGTTAGTTGTTTGTTTTGTGCCTGCACGAGTGGATACAGACTGGTGGCACAGATACGCAATAAAGGCTGCCGACATAAGATACCCAAAAGGTCGCGTTAAGTTTGAAGGTGCAGACGCAAGTGCGCCCTTTCCCGTTGCTATTGTGGTTTTTAGGCCGCGAGTGTAAAGGTCTAACACAGGCAATAAGAGGACGCACCCTTTATTAAACTTAATTAACGTAACAATCGGCTGGGGTGCGTTCCTGCTTGATTGCTGAGTTATGCGTTATAGAGGATAAGAGCATGAAAAAATGGTTAAAGTCTTTTGTACATAATGTGATTGTACATCCGTTGATGCAATTTTTACCCGAAAAAATAGGTACTAAGATGCACGATAGAAATGCAGACTGGGCATTTAAAAAAGACGCATAACTAGGCGCATAACGCGCAAGTACCCACAAAGATATTTTAATTTGCATTGTAAGCGGCTGGGTACTTGTCGCTGTTGATGCAGGAGTTAGGTTTGGAGGTAAAACAATGCAAGTTTCTTTTGATTTTTTTACAGAGCAA
>NZ_CALETI010000252.1 GCF_937920075.1 uncultured Agitococcus sp. | reverse complement strand
TACATGCAATTAGAAACTCCATTGTTTACAAATCTTACAGAAATCGATGGAACCCTATTAGCAACAGACCCCAATCTTTATAATCTTAAGCTAGGTGTGTGGATAGATGCTTTTGTGCGCGACCCAAGTAAAACTGAGGGAGATGCCTTGCAGTTTGCATTAAACAGTATTGATACTGCGGGTAATCGCTACATTAATGGCGTAAATGCAAGTGGTGGACTAACACTGCGCGAAAATCGCTTACGTTTGCAGCAAATTATTAATGGTGTTAGCTTAAATGGTTCTAGTATCAAAATATTTCAAACACTTGATGGTGCAAATGTTGCCCCTGGTTTAGGCTCTAATTATAGTAGCGTTAAATTAACCAGTGGCAATCAACAAACCTACCCAATTTATAATGAAAAAAATAAATTGGATGGCTGGCGTGGTCGTGCGGAGATTCAAGTCTCTAGTAAAGATTTTAAATCTGCTGGGGAGTTAATTAGCCAATTACAAAGTAAACTACAGTTAAACAACTTAAACTTTAGTGTTGCCCCTGAAACTCGCCGTGAATTAGAAAATCAATTAATCAGTGAAGCTGTTGCAGCCTTTAAAACTCGTGCTGATAAAATTAAAACAGCATGGAGTGCTAAAGGTTATAAACTCATTCAAATGAATTTAGGCACAACCAACAATCAGCCGCCACAGCCAATGTATATGATGGCTCGTGCTGCAAAAATGGAAATGGCTGATGGTGCACCTGCTGCGGATTATGCAGGCGGTCAAAGTCGCTTAAATGTACAAGTGTCTGGTAGTATTGAACTAGAGCAATGACCTCACCCTAGCCCTCTTCCACAAGGAGAGGGACTTTCAGATAAATAACTCTCGACTTTTTAGCGGTTTATTACCTAAGTGTACGGCTAAAGCAGCTCGAATAATTTTTTTAGCCGCTTGTTTGGTGGTATTTAATTGCCAATCTTCAGCCGCAATTGCCAATAGCGTTTTGCCTTGCCAAACGTTATGTTCAATTTTATCAATTAGCACAAAACCATTTTGTGGCTCATATAAATAAAAGTTATTTGGTTGAATCACTTGTTGCTGAGCATCTATACAAAAATCTAAAGCATAACCCAAGCTTGCTAATAAACAACGTTCAAAATGACGTAATGCAGGTTCTATATCGTTAGGTTTATCTTTTAAAGACTCTAAGGTTTGACTATATAAGACAAATAGTTCGGTATGCGCTTCTTCATAGGCCAATAAACGCACTAATAACTCATTCAGATAAAAACCGGCAAACATGGCATTACCTTCTAAAATATAAGGCACGCCGACACTTTCATGATTTTGCAAAGTTTTTAGTGGCTTTTTACCCCGCCATGCCATTAAACAGGGCTGAAACAAAGGCGGCGGATTTTGGCGCATGACTGCACTAATTCGGCCATGCTCTAAGGTCCACCACTCTGTTAAACGACTTTTTTCTCGATATGGCCGACTATGTAATAAGTATCCATGACATGACGGCGCGATTTCGGCCATTACACATCACCGTAACCTAAACTTTTTAAGGCACGCTCATCGTCTGACCAACCACCCTTGACCTTCACCCATAACGTGAGCATGACTTTACTGTCAAAAAGCTTTTCCATGTCCAAACGAGCTGCTTGGCCAATGGTTTTTAGTTTTTGCCCCCCCTCTCCAATCACAATTGCTTTTTGGCCATCACGTTCAACAAGAATCGTTGCATCAATACGATACAAACGACCTTCTATTTTAAATTGATCAATTTGTACCATTAAATCATAAGGAACTTCGTCACCCATTTGACGCATAATTTTTTCGCGAATCATTTCTGCGGCTAAAAAGCGCTGCGAACGATCAGTAATTTGGTCTTCGGCATACATGGGTGGTGCATAGGGTAAATAACGCCCAACAATATCATGCAATGTCGACAAATTATGACCACGTAATGCAGACAAAGGAATCACTTCTGAAAAATGACGTTTTTGATTTAAAATTTCTAAGTGTGGCAATAATGCAGCTTTATCGGTAACTGTATCCACTTTATTGAGCACAAGAATAACAGGCGTATCTACCTTTGCTAATTTTTCTAACACCAACTCATCATCAGGTGTCCATTTTAAACCATCAACCACAAATAAAATCAAATCTACGTCTTTTAAGGCACTTTGTGCTGCTTGATTCATTAAACGATTAATCGCTCTTGGTTCACGTTTATGCATACCTGGTGTATCAACATAAATCGCTTGCACATTATTTTCGGTGACAATACCAACGATTTTGTGGCGTGTGGTTTGTGGTTTACGTGACGTAATAGATAACTTTTGACCTAATAAATGGTTTAATAAGGTAGACTTACCGACATTTGGCCGCCCGACAATAGCAACAAAACCACAGCGGTAGTTTTCTGAGTCAATCTCTTGTTGGGTATTACCAAAAAAGTTTTCGATTACTTGGTCAGTCATATGATTACTGTACACCTAAATGTTGAAGAATAAGTGTGGCCGCTGCTTGCTCAGCATGACGGCGACTAGCACCTGTTGCTAAAACAGGTGGAATATTGTCAATGATACATTGAACTTGAAAGGTTTGATTGTGATCTTCACCCCATGTTGCTTGTACACTATAGGTTGGCAACGGCAAATGGCGTGATTGCAAATATTCTTGCAGACGACTTTTGGGATCTTTTAAAGTCACCTCAATGGCAACATCATTTAAACGTTGGCCATACCAACGTAATAAGCATTCACGACAGGGATCTATGCTTTGGGCATCTAAGTAAATTGCCCCTAAAATTGCCTCTAACGCATCCGCTAAAATAGAGTCACGGCGAAAACCACCGCTTTTTAACTCACCTGCACCTAAATGCAAATAATCACCCAATTTTAATTGTCGGGCGATATCTGCCAAACTGTCTTGCTTAACTAAATTAGCTCTTAGCCGAGTTAGACGACCTTCTTTTTCTTTGGGAAATTGCTGATATAAATATTCGGCAATCATCATCCCAAGAATAGAGTCCCCTAAAAACTCTAAACGTTCGTTATTATGGTTGCCACTGACACTTCGATGTGTCAATGCCAATTTAAGCCAAGCTTCATCCCTAAACTCATATCCTAAAGTATTAATTAAACGTTGATAGGTCATTATTCTACAAATCCATCAGGCTTTTCTGTGGAATAATTCTTTTTGAAATGAGCGACTACATCTAAATTGGATGCAAAATTTTTACGCTCTTCGTAATCTAATTCCACAATTAATAAATTACCTTCGCGTTTAATTACCATTAAATCTTCTACTTTACGATCTCGAACACCATTACGCTCCATTTGTGCAGCAAAATCTTTAGCAAATTTTTGTGCATCTAATTTATCAATCTGTGTTTCCCTAAATTTAGCTTTT
>NZ_CALETI010000251.1 GCF_937920075.1 uncultured Agitococcus sp. | reverse complement strand
TCCACCACCAATACTCCAAACCTACCTCTCACTTCAAGCGCGATAAACACCCAGCTAATTATCGTGTTATTGCTTAAAGTTTGAGTCCTGTGTTAATGTTTAATTTGTTGTGGGTGTTTACGCCTTAAGTGTGGTAGTTATGCGTCTTCAAGTGCTTCAACAGCTTCTTGCAATAAATTCATTGCATCTTGATATTTTTCGCTGTCTCTAGTATCGCTGTCTAAAATTTCTAGCAAATCATAAGCCGTATCAATCAACTGTTTTGCATTTTTTACAATGTCAGTTTTGCTTATATCAACTCTTTGTCTGCCTGAAATTGTGTCGGCTTCTAAAGAAATGACGTATTCATGTTCTTCTTTTATCTTAATGCACATAATCTTCTCCGCATTTCATCGTTAAAACTCAAGCCGCATAACTCGTCACTCAACAAGGACAACAACCCAGCCGATTATCGTTTACTTTTCTACGCTTTTGGCATAGTCTCAACTTTCAATATCAACAGGGTTGTTGCCTGTTAGTTCAATAGTTAGCAGCCAACACACTCAACCGCTCTTTCAATTTGCGGCATATCAAAAAAACCATCTTGACTAATTAGTTTTTTTGCCATTGCCCAAAATTTTGCACTTGGTATTTTTTCTGTTGGCGGCATTCCAGCTAATCGCATTTGCTCAAAAATAGGCTCTTTATCTTCAAGATAACCATCATTATGTATGCTATATCCTATTTCTGATTCAGCTTGTTTTGCCTCAAGCCAAATATCAACGTTTTCACAATAAACAACATACCAATGCTGCCAACCTGCCTTCAAACATCCTTTACAATTAGCGTGATTAAATTTCTCATATTGTAAAGGTGGGGCAATTCCTATTTGCATTGTTTTGTTAATCGTTCTGTCTGCCCATGTCGCCAGCGGGTAATCAGTTAAATAGCCTGACTTTTGCATTATTGCTGTTCGTCTGTTTATGCGGCTTGTTTCATCTGCATCAAAACCGTAATAACAAACGTCACCACTTCTATAATTCTTCATTAACCACCAATAAAATGGCTCTGTTTTTAGTCTACTGGTGCAAAGTATTGTTCTTGTTTTTGGGTTTACCCATGTTTTTGCATCAAGGCAAACCTTTATGGGTGTGTTTTTTTCAAAATCAGCATGGTTCGCGTAGGTAATTGGCAAGCCCAAATAATCAGCAATCTCATTTTTGAAACGTTTAACATCTACATCTTCAACTTTCGAGCTAATGTCGTGATTTAATAAGACCACATCATCAATACCAAACTTCCTGCAAACCTATATTGCAACAATGGCCGAAGATTCTCCGCCACTAAGGCAAACTATATGAGTCATGTCTGCTAACTCCTGCATCAACAGCGACAAGTACCCAGCCGCTTACAATGCAAATTAATAATTGTTTGGGTACTT
>NZ_CALETI010000250.1 GCF_937920075.1 uncultured Agitococcus sp. | reverse complement strand
TAAATTTATAAATAAGGAATTTATAGTGGAAAACACGATTTTCTGTGGATAAGTCACTTTTTTCATTTAAAAACAAATACATGACCTGTGGATAACCCTGTGGACAAAATGTGGATAACTTTTGGGGTAAAAAGTTATCCACATAGTTATCCACAGAAAATCGCAAGTTATCCACAGCACTTATCCACAGAGTTATCCACAGGTTGCTTTTGTAATTTTTTACATTTTTTTTGCTATTTTTTGAGCTGACAAATGACTTCAGCTTGCGTACAATGACCAGCCTTTTTAACGGCATTGGAGGCGCATGATGATCTGGACGCTGTGTCTTGAACGTCTGCAAGACGAAATGCCTGCGAATCTGTTTGGCATGTGGATTCGCCCACTGCAGGTCGAAGAAAGCGACACACATTTACGTTTGCTGGCACCAAATCCTTTTTTTCGTAAACATATTGCTGAAAAATACTTAGAGCGTATTCGCTTATTAGCGGCTGATTTTAGTGAAGGCCGTATTGCACAGGTGACTTTGGAGGTTGGGACGAAGTTTATGCGTGCTGAGGAAGCACCAAGAGCTACCCCCCCCTCCCCTCCCCCGCCGCCAGTGGTGGTGGAAAGACCTAAACCAAACCTTAACGAGGGCTTTACCTTTGCCAATTTTGTTCAAGGTAAAGGCAACCAGTTGGCTTATGCGGCGTGTCAGGCAGTCATGGAAAGTCCTGCAGATACACACCATAACCCCTTGTTTTTGTATGGGGCTACTGGTTTAGGAAAAACACATTTGATGCAATCTGTTGGTCATGCACTAATGGAAAAAAAGCCAAATGCGCGAGTGTTGTATTTAACCTCCGAAAAATTTGTCGGCGGTTTTGTATCGGCATTGCAACGTGGTGCGATTGATGATTTTAAAAAATCCTGTCGGGATTTAGATTTATTATTAATTGACGATATTCATTTTTTAGCAGGTAAAGGCGCAAGTTTAGAAGAGTTTTTTTATACTTTTAATACCCTTTTAGAGAATAACGGACAGATTATTTTAACCTCAGATCGTTATCCTAAAGAAATTCCAGATTTAGATGAACAATTAAAATCTCGATTTTCTTGGGGATTAACGGTGCAGTTAGATCCGCCTGATTTAGAAACTCGTGTGGGGATTTTAAGAAAAAAGGCTGAAGTTAATAAAATGGATTTACCAAAACCTGCGGCGTTATTTATTGCACAACATATTCAGGCTAATGTTCGTGAATTAGAAGGTGCATTAAATAAAGTGATTGCAACAGCTCGTTTTCAAGGGCGTGCAATTGATATTGATATCGTTAAACACGCATTAAAAGATGTATTAGCCGTACGTGCTCGGCAAGTGAATATCGACAGTATTCAGAAAATGGTTGCTGAATATTATCGAATCCCTTTACGAGAATTAACGGGACATAAACGAACCCGTATTTATGCACGGCCTAGACAAATAGCCATGGCTTTAGCTCGTGAATTAACGGGTGAGAGTTATCCAGATATTGGGGCTGCCTTTGAGGGACGCGATCATACGACCGTAATTCACGCTTGTGACAAAGTCGATGAGTTACGTAAATTGGATAAAGAAGTCGCCGAAGATTATCACAATTTAATCCGTTCATTACACGGTTAATTATTTACGAGGATAGCATTATGAAATTATCCATGGCACGAGACCAATTATTAAAACCCTTACAACAGGTTGCAGGTGTTGTAGAAAGAAAACACACCATGCCGATTTTAGCCAATGTATTATTACGTGTCACAGAAGACGAAATTTCTTTTACAGGAACGGATTTAGAAGTTGAATTAGTTGCCACGCAAAAATTAACCGCAGAGCAATTTGTCCAAGCAGGTGAAATTACTATTCCCTGCCGTAAATTATTAGATATTTGCAAATCATTACCCGTCACTGCCAATATCGAATTAAGTTTAGATGAAAATAAATTATTGATTAAATCGGGGCGTAGTCGTTTTTCATTGGCAACATTACCTGCCCAAGATTTCCCCAGTTTAGAAGAAGATGCAGGTGCATTTTCCTTAAACATTAGCCAAGGTAATTTAAAGCGTTTAATTGAAAAAACCGCCTTTGCCATGGCGCAACAAGATGTACGTTATTATTTAACGGGCATGTTGTTTGAAGTTACCAACAACCAATTACGGGCTGTGACAACCGATGGTCACCGCTTAGCGTTATTTGATGCCCAAGCTGAAACCGTGCCTACAGACAAGATTCAAGTCATTGTGCCGCGTAAGGGTGTACAAGAGTTACAGCGTTTGTTGAGTGATGACGATAGCGCATTACACTTAACCTTTGGTAATAACCATTTGCAAGTGACCTTGCCAATTAACTCCGCCAAGAAAAAAGATGAAGAAGCTTCGGTTGAGGGCTTTGTGTCTTTTACCTCTAAATTGATTGATGGCAAATTCCCAGACTATCAACGTGTTTTACCACGTGGTGGTGATAAAATTGTGTTAATTAGCCACGAAGATTTTAAACAAGCGTTACAACGTGCTTCAATTTTGACAAATGAGAAGTATAAAGGCGTAAGATTCTTGTTAAAAAACAATGAGTTATGCGTTCAGGCGAATAACCCTGAACAAGAAGAAGCGCGTGAAGAATTAGCTGTTGAGTATAATGGTGAAGAGTTAGAAATAGCCTTTAATGTTCAGTATTTAATTGATGTGTTAGGTGTTTTGCAAGGTACAAACACCAAAATGATCTTGAGTGATTCTAATGCATCAATGTTGGTACAAGAAACAGATAGCCAAGATGCTTTGTATGTTATTATGCCAATGCGCCTATAAATGGTAATATATAAAAGTGTTAGATAGACTGTTGATAACAGGGGTGCGCAATTTGCGTCCTTGTTCGCTGTCATTGTCACGATTGAACTTGTTTTATGGTGATAATGGCAGTGGAAAAACCTCTATCTTGGAGTCTGTACATTTATTGGCCATGGGGAAATCTTTCCGTAGTCATCAAATTCGTAAGATTATTCAGCATGGCCAAGAGCAATGCACAATATTTAGTCGTTTAAATCAGGGACAGCAACTAGGTATTTTAAAAAATATTGAAGGAAGTCAAATACTTAAGCGTGATGGACAAATTGTCGCAAATATGGCACTGCTTACTTATGATTTACCTGTGCAATTAATTGATCCTGAATCTATGGCTTTATTAGATTCAGGTACAAAACCACGGCGACAATTATTAGATTGGCTAGTGTTTCACGTGGAACAAAATTTTTTTACAACATGGCAGCGTTATCAGCGCGCATTATTGCAGCGAAATGCCTTGTTAAAAAAAGATAAAGTTGATGATTTAGAGTGGCAAGTTTGGGAGCAAGAGTTAGCAACAAATGCGCAAAGCTTGCACCAGATGCGTCAGCGAGTATTTGAGGGTTGGTTGAATTTTGTACAGCAGGCTTGTGCTATACTATTACCTCAATATCAATTAACGATAGAGTATATTGTGGGTTTTGATGTTGAGCAAAATTTGCAGACTCTTTGGGCTGAAAGTCGAGAAAAAGATAAACAACGAGGCTTTACCCAAATTGGAGCGCAACGCGCAGATGTACAAATAAAAACGGAATTGGGTTTGGCTGAAGCGGTATTATCACGAGGCCAACGTAAGTTATTGGTGTGTGCATTAAAGTTGGCACAAGTGGCTTACTTAAATACCTATCAGAAAAAATGTGTGGTTTTGTTGGATGATTTATCATCTGAACTAGATAAACAAGCACGTAGTCGCCTTTTAGCAATGTTGCATCAGTTGGGGGCGCAAATGTTGATTACGGCAGTTGAAGCCGACGATATATGGCCAACTTTATTGGCATTGGATGGTCAAGCAAAATTGTTTCACGTGGAACAAGGTGAAGTTTTGTTGCAATATGGGTAGAGAATAAGTCTTTATCTAAGAAGTCGAATATAGATATTTTATTGATTGGCTCAGTGAGCTAAAACATTGAAAGAGAATCTTTAGTGGCCAAATAAGCGATAATCGCGTAAGGCCTAAATAGGTAAAGCAGATGACAGCATCACTCTAAACACGGTGATGTTATTGGTTTTTTGAGGAAAAAACATGACTGACGGTAATAATTACGATTCTTCTAGTATTAAGGTGTTGCGTGGTTTAGATGCCGTACGCAAACGTCCAGGCATGTATATTGGTGACACTGACGATGGTTCAGGCTTGCATCATATGGTTTTTGAGGTGGTCGATAATGCGATTGATGAAGCATTAGCAGGCTACTGTAGTGAAGTAAATGTGATTATTCATGCGGATGAATCTATTACCGTAACCGATGATGGTCGTGGTATTCCTGTTGATATTCATCCTGAAGAAGGGGTGTCTGCTGCTGAAGTGATTATGACGATTCTTCATGCGGGCGGTAAGTTTGGTGCGGAAGATGGCACAAACTCTTATAAAGTATCAGGTGGTTTGCATGGCGTGGGTGTATCGGTAGTTAATGCTTTATCAGTGCGTTTGCGTTTGGTTATTCGTCGTAATGGTAAAGTTTATGAGCAGGATTATTCACACGGTGAGCCACAATATCCCTTACGTGAAATAGGGGAGACTGAACGTCGTGGTACAGAAGTACGCTTTTGGCCAAGTGCAGAAACCTTTACCAATATCCATTTTTCCTATGATATTTTAGCTAAGCGTTTGCGTGAATTATCATTTTTAAATTCTGGCGTACGTATTGTTTTAAAAGATGAGCGTACAGGTGCACAAGATGTTTTTGCTTACGAAGGTGGCTTGGCGGCGTTTGTTGATTATTTAAATACCAATAAAACTAGCTTAAATAAAGTATTTCATTTTAATGTGCAAACTGACAGTGGCATTGGTGTTGAAGTGGCATTACAGTGGAATGATGGTTATCAAGAAAATATTTTTTGCTTCACCAACAACATTCCCCAACGTGATGGCGGTACACACTTAGCAGGCTTTAGAGGCGCATTAACACGTACTCTTAACCAGTATATTGAAAGTGAAAATGTTCTGAAAAAAGAAAAAGTCTCGCCAACGGGCGATGATGCAAGAGAAGGGTTAACCGCGATTGTGTCGGTTAAAGTGCCAGATCCTAAATTCTCTAGTCAAACCAAAGATAAATTAGTTTCTTCAGAAGTGCGTCCTGTGGTTGAGTCAACCATGAACGAACGTTTACAAGAGTATTTATTAGAGAATCCAGCGGCTGCTAAATCTATTGTTGCTAAAATTGTTGAAGCCGCAAGAGCGCGTGAAGCAGCTCGTCGTGCGCGTGAAATGACCCGCCGTAAAGGTGCTTTAGATATTGCTGGGTTACCGGGTAAATTGGCCGATTGCCAAGAAAAAGATCCTGCATTATCTGAATTATATATCGTTGAGGGTGACTCTGCGGGTGGTTCAGCTAAGCAAGGTCGTAACCGTAAAATGCAAGCGATTTTGCCGTTAAAAGGTAAAATCTTGAATGTCGAAAAAGCTCGTTTTGATAAGATGTTATCCTCGCAAGAAGTTGGCACGCTAATTACCGCGTTAGGATGTGGTATTGGCCGTGAGGAATATAATCCAGACAAATTGCGTTATCATAAAATTATTATCATGACCGACGCTGACGTTGACGGTTCACATATTCGTACTTTGTTGTTGACCTTCTTCTTTAGACAAATGCCTGAGTTATTGGAACGTGGTTATATTTATATTGCTCAACCGCCGTTGTATAAAGTGAAGCGTGGTAAACAAGAGCAATATATTAAGGATGATGATGCGCTAGAAGTGTATCTCACGGATACTGCATTAGACGATGCAGCGTTATATGTTAACCCATCTGCGCCACCTGTATTGGGCACTGCTTTAGCGGAGTTATTGGCTGAGTATCGTAGTGTACAAGGCACGATTCGTCGTATGAGTCGCGTTTATCCTGATGTATTACTTGAGCAACTATTAAAATTGCCTGCACTGAATAGTGAAACTTTGGGTGAACAAGCAACGGTTGAGGCATGGGCAAGTAAGTTGCAAACAGTGTTAACGAGTGCAGCTGATCCAAGCCAACGTTTCTTGGTGGAGACGATTGAAGATACCGAACAACATCGTTTTGTGGTGCAAATAGAAATGGTCGCACATGGCGTGCCTCATACCTATCGTTTGAATTATGACTTCTTCGCTTCTAATGAGTATCGTCGTATTGCGCAATTGGCCGCTAAGATCGCAGGCTTGCTAGAGGAGGGCGCATATATTAAACGTGGTGAGCGTGTGCTATTAGTCAGTGAGTTTAAGCAAGTCTGGCAATGGTTAATGCAAGAGTCTCGTCGTGGTAACGCTATTCAGCGTTATAAAGGATTGGGTGAGATGAATCCTGATCAATTGTGGGAAACGACAATGGATCCTAATAATCGCCGTATGTTGCGTGTGACCATTGAAGATGCGATTCGTGCTGACCAAATGTTTACCTGTTTAATGGGTGATGCGGTTGAACCTCGCCGTGACTTTATTGAGCAAAACGCATTAATGGTGGCTAATTTAGATGTCTAATTAAATCACACATTTGTTGAGTTATTTGACACAAAAAAGGACTGAAAAGTCCTTTTTTTGTGTCTGCAAAATAGTAAAAATTAGAGTAATATCGGCACACTAATTTCATACTAAAACAATAAGCATTAGCTATTATTAATGTGGAAAAAATAATTAAACCACATTGTTACAGAGGGATGTCGTCATGCAGGATTTTTCTTTTTCTAGTGTTAAAACCGTGATTAATGGTTTAGGTTCTTGTCGTCGCCAATTAGGCTCAAGTGCGCGTCAACTGGGAATAACACGCGCGTTAATTGTGACCGATAATGGTATTGTCAATTCTGGTTTAATTGAACCTGCTTTAGCGAGTTTAACAGAGGCTGGTATTAGCAGCGTGGTGTATACCGACGTAGTAGCTGATCCACCAGAGTCAGTCGTTGAGCAAAGCTTGGCATTTGCCAAAGAACAAGGTATTGATGGTGTAATTGGTTTAGGCGGCGGCAGTTCTTTAGATGTTGCTAAAGTGATTGCTTTACTAACCCATTCTAGCCAAACGCTACAACAGGTCTATGGTGTTGGCAATGCCCAAGGTACACGCTTACCATTAATTCAAATTCCAACCACTGCTGGTACGGGTTCTGAAGTTACGCCGATTGCGATTATTACTACAGGCGAAACCACTAAGCAGGGGATTGTTTCACCATTATTGTTAGCCGATATCGCCTTGTTGGATGCTGAGTTAACAGTCGGTTTGCCAGCGGCAGTCACCGCTGCAACAGGGGTGGATGCGATGGTGCATGCGATTGAAGCGTATACCAGTAAACTTCGTAAAAACCCTTATTCAGACGTTTTAGCGTGTGAAGCATTACGTTTGTTGTCTCGTCATATTGTCACCGCTGTTGAAGATGGCTCTAACCTTGAAGCACGTCAAGCCATGCTCTTTGGCGCAATGTTAGCAGGGCAGGCATTTGCTAATGCACCTGTTGCCGCAGTCCATGCTTTAGCCTATCCCTTAGGTGGTCATTATCATATTTCACATGGCTTAAGTAATTCTTTAGTGCTACCGCATGTGTTGCATTTTAATTTACCTGCTGCATATCCCTTGTATGCCCAATTGGCTAATGTTATTAATCCTTATGCGCGAGCTAAACCAATGACCTTAGCTGAGTATTTTATTGATGCGCTACAAACGGTAATTCACGCAATTAAGTTGCCAAGCCGTTTACGTCAAGTGAATGTGCCTGAGTCAGATTTGCTAATGTTGGCGAAAGATGCCATGTTGCAACAGCGTTTATTAATCAATAATCCACGAGAGCTAAGTGAAGCAGATGCTTTAGCCATTTATCAGGCAGCCTATTAGCGAGAAAAATATATGCCACATCCACAACCGTCAACACGCACTGACTATGCCTTTATTACACCAATTACCACCCGTTGGAGTGATAATGATATTTATGGCCATGTTAACAATGTCACTTACTATAGCTATTTTGATACTGTGGCCAATACCTATTTAATTGAATATGGACATTTAAATATTCATACTGATCAGGTAGTGGGGTATGTAGTTAACTCTGGTTGTAATTATTATGCGCCTGTCGCTTTTCCTGATAAGTTAGAAGGTGGCTTGCGAGTTAATCGTTTGGGTGTATCTTCGGTGGAATATGGTTTAGCCATTTTTAAAGAAGGTGAGGATGTGGCGGTGGCGGATGGTCATTTTGTCCATGTTTTTGTCGATAAACAAACGAATAAATCAGTGCCTATTCCTGATATGATTCGCAAAGCCTTAGAAAGAATTAAAGCCTAAAACAACAAAATTAAAACTTAGGATTCAATAATGCTTAACTCTGCGTATCCTTACTATTTGGCTAATCAAGCAGTCTATGCTAATCAAGATTTAGCGATTACCAACAAATATACAGGTCAGGTGGTGACACACGTTGCCTTAGCCAATGAACAGGCGATAGATCAGGCTTTAAGCGCGGCGGTTAATGCACAACATGCAATGGCACAATTGCCTGCTTATCATCGCCAGCAAGTGCTAGAGCACTGTGTACAGCGGTTTAAACAGCGTGCTGATGAGTTGGCCTATAGTTTGTGTGTCGAGGCAGGTAAACCGATTAAAGATGCACGTGGCGAGGTTACACGACTGATTGACACCTTTAAAGTGGCGGCAGAAGAAGCAACTCGAATCAATGGTGAAGTGTTAAATTTAGAAATCAGTGCGCGTGCCAAAGGTTATCGTGGTATGACTAAACGTGTACCTGTGGGTGTGTGTTCGTTTATCAGTCCGTTTAACTTTCCGCTTAATTTAGCTGCCCACAAAATTGCGCCAGCCATTGCCGCTGGATGCCCCTTTGTGTTGAAGCCAGCAAGCTTAACGCCAATTGGTGCTTTGCTGATAGGTGAAGTATTGGCCGAAACTGATTTGCCTCAAGGTGCATTTTCAATTTTACCGTGTAGTCGT
>NZ_CALETI010000249.1 GCF_937920075.1 uncultured Agitococcus sp. | reverse complement strand
ACTCAGCCAATGGTTTTTCTTTGCCTTTTAAACTTAAAGTTTGAGCAAAAAATTGGCCAATGTTTGGTTGCAATTCTGGTTTATTGGCCGCAACTTCGGCAACTTCTCCCAATAAATATTGGGTTGCATTACATTGTGGGTCTAAGTCTAATACTAAGGTTTTTAAGCCTTGGCTAGCACTGACTGCCGCTAAATTAACGGTAATACTCGATTTTCCTACACCGCCTTTTTGATTAAAAATCACTCGTCTCATTTTTATTTACCCTCTATCAATTCAATATTTTTTACGCGATTAAAACAAACGCCGATTGTAATCTTAACAAAATCAACGTCTAGCTCTTTTTAGTATTTTTGCTCTATTTTTAGTCACGACTTTTTACATTTATTTAGTTAAAAAACATAAGATTAGAATGTTTATTCTACAGATTACTGTTCTATAATCGCTACAACAAGAAAAAACCATAAAAAATATATGGTTTTAATTGCAACAATAACAAAGTTAGCAAATTCGCTAATTTTTGGACGATGAGGGTTATAAAGATGAACTATTTTGTTACTGGTGGAACTGGTTTTATTGGTCGTTTCTTAGTTGCACGTTTATTAAAACGTGAAGATGCGGTGGTTTATTTATTATGCCGTCAATCTTCGCAAAGCAAATTTTTTGATTTAATGGATGAGTTAGGTGCTACCGAACAACAGCTTATTCCTGTGTTTGGAGACATTTCCCAACCCTCATTGGTTTCTGAGAGTGATTTAGCAAAGTTACAAGGCAACATTGATCACGTTTTTCACTTAGCCGCTATTTATGACATGAACATGAGCGAAGCCGAAGGCGAAGCCATTAATAATCAAGGCACGCGCAATGTAGTTAACTTTGTTAATCAATTAGGTGGCAATGTTCGTTTACATCACATGAGCTCGATTGCTGTCGCTGGCACAGAATGGGAAGGCGTGTTTAAAGAGTCGATGTTTGATGAAGGTCAAGCCTTAAGCCATCCTTATTACCGTAGCAAATTTACCTCCGAAAAAATTGTCCGTGAAGAAACCAAAGCCCCTTATCGTATTTATCGCCCTGCGATGGTGATTGGTGATTCACAAACAGGTGTCATGGACAAAGTAGATGGCCCATATTACTTCTTTAAAATGATTCAGCTTATTCGTAATAATGTGCCTAAATGGTTGCCATTATTAGGGATTACAGGTGGCCAAATGCCTGTTTGCCCTGTGGATTATGTGGCTGATGCAACAGACTATATTGCTCATAAAGATGGTTTAGATGGTCGTGCTTTTTGTTTGGTACAAAATCCTGCGCCTAGCGTCGGCGATTTTATGCAAATTATGTTTACTGCCGCTCACGGGCCTGACTTTGCCAAAAACTTTGATGTACCTGATATCAAAGTTCCTAGTGTTGCCAAAGATTTATTTAATAAATTTGCCGTCAGTGACCTTGCAGTAACTATCTCCAAAGCCATTGGTGCGCCAATTTCTACCCTCACCTATGCCTTTAATAAATTTGAGTTTGATGACAAAAATACTCGCCAAGCCTTAAAAGGTAGCGGCATAAGCTGTCCACGCCTCGAAGAATATGCTGATAAACTGTGGGATTATTGGGAATGGAATTTAGACAGTGCTGCGTTTATGTCGAGCAAAGCTTTACAAGTGGTGAGAGGCAAAACTGCTTTAATTACAGGTGCATCGAGTGGTATTGGTTTAACGGTTGCTAAAAAATTAGGCAAAGCAGGCGCGCACGTTTTGTTAGTGGCGCGTGGTGTAGAAAAACTGGAACAAACTGCCGAAATGATTCGTAAAGTTGGCGGCACAGCAACAATTTATCCGTGTGATTTATCAGATTTAAAAGCCATTGATGCGATGGCCGAACAAATTTTAGCAGATCACGGTCATGTTGATATTGTAGTTAATAATGCAGGGCGTTCGATTAGACGTGCGGTGATTGAATCACTTGACCGTTTTCACGACTTTGAACGTACCATGCAATTAAATTATTTTGGTGCAGTGCGTTTAATTTTGCGTTTATTACCGTCCATGATAACCAATAAAAAAGGTCAAATTATCAATATTTCGTCTATTGGTTGTTTGGCTAATTCACCACGCTTCTCGGCTTATGTGGCCAGTAAAGCGGCGTTGGATGCGTTTACTCGTTGTTTATCTGCCGAAGTAAAACAGTACAACATTCAAACCACGGCCATTTATATGCCTTTAGTGCGTACACCGATGATTGCACCAACCAAAATGTATGATTATGTGCCAACTTACACGCCCGACCAAGCCGCAAACTTGGTAATTAAAGCGATTGTGGACAAACCTAAACGTATTAAAACACCACTAGGACAAACTGCTGAGTTATCTTATGCCTTATGGCCAAAAGTAAATGATGCAATTTTAAACTTAGGTTTTAAATTGTTCCCATCATCTGCTGCGGCTAAAGGCATTAAGGAAGAAAAACCATCAGCCGCCGCGATTGTCATGGCCAATGTGTTACAAGGTCAACACTGGTAATCGTCCTTCGACTGCGCTCAGACAGCGTTTTTACGCTGGTTGAGCGAAGTCTAAACCAAACTAGCTCAACAATTTAGGGTGAGATCAATCGATTAGCCTCTGTTTATCGTATTCCACTCTAACTCAAACTTTGCCAAATACTTTTTCAAACGGTCAGCATCATTAGTGCTGGCCTTTTGTTGCCGTGATTGAGCAAACAACTGTCGGCCTGCTTCTGATAAACTGTTTGCCTGCTGACAAACCGCTAACACCGCTTCCAACTGAAACAAATCAAAATCATCAATTTGTTGCCATGTATTGGGTAAAAATTGCTTACATAAGCTAAATGCCTCTTGTTGTTGATTTGACCACAATTTTTCTAAACGCTGAATTTCTTTATTCACATCCTCACAAGTGACGCGTCCACCATTCGCTAAGGTTGCCATCCGACTCACTGATGACGATAAATCCCTAAAGTTTCCCGACCACAAGGCTTTGGGTTGTAAGGCATAAGCTAAATAATCTTGCCGCGCTTCTTTGTTAAAACGCACTTCTCGGCCTTGTTCACGGGCAAAACGTGCTAATTCAAACTCGATGTTTGGCTCAATATCTTCACGACGCTCGCTTAAAGGTGGCAAATGAAACGTCCACATATTCAATCGTGCATACAAATCTTCTCTAAAATTGCCTAAACGCACTTCTTCCGCCAAATCTCGACACGTACCTGCAATTAATTGAAAATCACTTTGTACTTCTTTATCTGCCCCAACAGGATAAAAACGTTTTTCTTCAATGGCTTTTAACAACATCGCTTGTTCGTCTGCACCCAATTCACCAATTTCATCCAAAAACAACAACCCGCCATCAGCACTACGCAACAAACCCGCCCTTGCACTCACAGCTCCTGTAAAAGCTCCTTTAGCATGACCAAACAAGGTAGACATGGCACTATCACCTCGCAAAGTCGCACAATTGACCTCAACAAATTCACCACGCAACTGGTGACGCTGCTTTTTTAGCTCATAGACACGCCGAGCCAAAAATGACTTACCAACCCCCGTTGCCCCCAACAACAATACAGGGCTACGTGAACGTAATGCCACTTGTTCAATTTCGGCAATCATCACATTAAAAGTCGGATTTTTGGTGGCAATACCCGATTTTAAGTGATTTTGAATTTCTAAACGTTCATCGGCAAAACGGCTGGCTAATAAGTTATAGCGCGACAAATCCAAATCAATAATATCTAAACGACCACTTTCGCCATTTTGTTGTTTACGTGGTGGTGAGCTTTGCAAAATTTTGGCAGGGAAATAACGCGTTTCGGTCAGCAAAAACAAACAAATTTGCGCGACATGTGTGCCTGTGGTGATGTGCACCAAATACTGATGTTTATCAATATCAAATTGATAAGCACGCGCATACTCATACAATGCGCCATAAACCTCTTGAAAATCCCAAGGATTTTCCAAAGGCATTAAATAGGGTTCAACTACGGTTTCTGGCGAAATAAAGGCGATATCATCAATCACCACGTTTAATAAATCGAGATATTGCTCGTTATAAAACAACACCAATTTATCAATAATAAAATCATCATGTTGACATAAGGCCACATTTGGCCGCCATTTCTCCCACCGTCCACGACCTTTGGCTGCATCTAATTGTGAACCTAAAAAACTAAAGACAATGGTTTTCATGGCTTTTTTACACCAACAATATTTATATATTTTTATAATACACTATCCATAAATATATAAAAATTAAATTTTTAAACAATATATTTTAATTTTGTTCTAATAAATTTTTTGTATTCTCATTTAAGCCGTCAACAGGTA
>NZ_CALETI010000248.1 GCF_937920075.1 uncultured Agitococcus sp. | reverse complement strand
ATCTTACCGCCACAGGCACAGACGACAATAATATTCGCGCTTATCGTTTTGGTTATGGCATTTTAGATGAAAATCTCAACATGATTGCCGATGCAGGCGAAAAGAAAGTCTATTTTGAAGTCAGTGACTACAGCACGCCGTATGTATTTTTTGAAGCCCCAAAATAAATTAAAGGACTGAATATTCAGTCCTTTAAATTTTAGCTTTGACGACTAATTTTAACCTTTTCTATCTGAGTATTAGTCACCGCTACCACTTCAAAACACAAATCTTCTTTAATAATTTGTTCGCCTTGTTCGGGTAAATGGCCTAACTCTGCCAATAAAAAGCCTGCTAAGGTTGAATAACGGTTATTTTCATCAACTAAGTTATAGTCTAATAACTGTGAAATACGATGAGCATCAATTAACGCATCTACTAACCAAGAACCATCTTCTTGTTGTTGTACAGATAACTCGTCACTTTCATCAGGAAACTCACCTGCAATCGCTTCTAAAATATCTAAGGGAGTGGCTATGCCCTCTACCGAACCATATTCATCTAACACAATGGCCATTTGTAGGGGAGACTCGCGGAGCTGTTTCATCACACGCAATACTTTCATGCTTTCATGGATAATCAACGGTTGGCGTATGGAACGCTCTAAATTAATCGCACCTTCTAACAATAAGTCACGCAAAATATCTTTAGTAGCGGCTACTCCTAATAAATTCTCTAAACTACCTTTAGCGATTGGCAAACGTGAATGACCAATATCTTTAATTTGACGATGTAAAGCGTCGGCATCATCTTCTATATTTAACCAATCAATATCGGGTCTTGGGGTCATAATTGATTTAATCGGGCGATCCGCTAAAGTTAATACGCCTTGAATCATTTCTTTTTCTTCGGGCGCAAATACTTCTTTTTCGGCTGATTTTTCGGCAATAGCATCAACTGTTTCACCCAAACCTAAACTCGAAGAGCGTCTGCCACCTAATAAGCTTAATACGGCATCGGCAGTACGCTCGCGCAAATCTGAGCTAGTAATAAATCGCTCCCGATTACGGCGAACCGCTTGATTAAAAGCTTCTACTAAAATAGAGAAACCAATCGCTGCATACAAATAGCCTTTTGGAATATGATAACCTAAGCCTTCCACCAACAAAGAAAAGCCAATCATCATCAAAAAGCCCAAACACAAGACAATCACATTGGGATGACGAGAAACAAAGGCCATTAATGGTCGTGAGGCAAGCATCATCAACATCACAGCAATCACTACCGCTATCATCATTACTGATAAATGATCAACCATGCCAACAGCCGTAATCACACTGTCCAAAGAAAACACCGCATCTAACACCACAATTTGAGCAATAACTACCCAAAATGCCGCATGTTGAATTTTTTGTTGGGAATGGTGTGCTAAATGGCCTTCTAAACGCTCATGCAATTCTAAAGTGCCTTTAAATAACAAGAAAAAGCCACCAAAAATTAAAATTAAATCTCGCCCTGAAAAACCAAACTCTCCAATACTAAATAATGGCTCTGTTAATGTCACAATCCATGCGATTGATGCCAATAAAACTAAACGCATCCCTAAGGCTAAGGACAAACCGATCATCCGTGCTTTGTTACGTTGCTGTGGTGGCAATTTTTCGGCCAAAATAGCAATAAACACGAGGTTATCTAAGCCTAAAACGATCTCTAATAACACCAGAGTTGCTAAACCTGCCCAAGCTGACGGGTCTGCTATCCATTCAAACATGATTTTTTACCAATAAACATTTAGGCCACATTAATACATTTAAGTAGCAATAAGAAAATGAAGATATAAACGAGAAAAAGAAAAATATTGTGCCAAAGCACCTAAGCGGAGGGTCTGCATCAACAGAACAACAATACTTACGCATTTTGCTAAAATTATCGCGCTTTGTGAACATACAACCATTGCCAATGGTTGAGATGTGAACAAATAAGCGATAACCGCGTAAGTATAAAAAAAGTTGACATATATATCTAAAAATAGTTAATGGATGTTCATTATAAACGAATTAATTCTCGTTATGCATTTTTTCGGCAAAACGCCATGTGCGAATCACTTGTAAAACTTCAATTTTTTGTTTCATTTCTTTACTAAACGGTCTAAAAGGTTCTGCCAAGCGCACCGAACGCCGTGCTGCTTCATCTAATAACCCTGAACCTGATGAGGAGCGTACTTGAATATCTTTGACGCGGCCATTGGGTAAAATCGCCACCAATAAACGGACTTCGCCCTGTAAGTGACGCTGTTTTGCTGCTTCGGGATAATGCAAATTGCCCATTTGCTCAACTTTTTGCCTAAAGTGATCAATATACGCGGCTGCATAATCTTGGCGAGCGGATAAGGT
>NZ_CALETI010000247.1 GCF_937920075.1 uncultured Agitococcus sp. | reverse complement strand
AGTAGAGAGGTTACACCTGCTTAGCCTGTACCTAGACAATATACCATGCCTAACAACTTTTAGACGTCCTAAATGACGTCTTATTTTACGTCACTTTTGACGCATAAACAGATATACGGCAAAAATGACGTATAATCCAGTGATTTTTTGCAGCCTAAAGTTAGGACGTGCCTATGTTGAAAAATACTGCACTAAAAGTTAGGATAAGTAAAGTGGTTTATTTGAAGATCAAGGAAGAAAGCAAATGTATGACTCACCCACATTATTAGATTTAGTATCGACCAAAATTCGTCTCAAACATTATAGTATTCGAACTGAAGAAGCTTATAAAAATTGGATTAAACGATTTATTCTTTTTCATCAAAAACAACATCCTAGACAACTAAAAGCTTTTCACATAGAACAGTTTTTAAGCTATTTAGCGACTGACAAGAATGTTTCGGCATCAACTCAAAATCAAGCATTATCATCTATTGTTTTTCTATACAAAGACGTGTTATGTATGGATATGCCTGAACTTGAAAACATCAGTCGAGCTAAAAAACCTAAACGCTTACCCGTGGTTCTAACTCAAGATGAAATTAAGCAGTTATTAGCTCAATTGGATGGAACAATTTGGTTAATTGCATCATTGTTATATGGCAGTGGTATGCGCTTATTAGAATGTCTCCGTTTAAGGGTAAAAGACATAGATCTAAAAACACATCAAATTATCGTTAGAGATGGTAAAGGCCAAAAAGATCGTATTACCATGCTGCCAAAATCACTTGTTAAACCTTTAGCTGTACATTTAGAAAAAGTTCGCCTTCTACACTGTCAAGCATTAGAAAACGGTTATGGTACCGTATATTTACCTTTTGCATTAGACAAAAAATATCCTAATGCTAACTCTGAATGGGCATGGCAATATGTTTTTCCAGCTAAAACAGCCTCAACAGACCCAAGATCAGATACTAAACAGCGTCATCATCTTAGTGAACAAGTCATTCAACGGGCGATTAAAAATGCCATATCTGCTGCAAATATTTATAAACCAGCAAGCTGTCATTCTTTAAGGCACTCTTTTGCTACGCATTTATTAGAAAGTGGCTATGATATTCGCACTATTCAAGAGCTATTGGGTCATAATGATATAAGTACAACAATGATTTATACCCACGTTTTAAACAAAGGTGGGAAAGGAGTCATCAGTCCTCTTGATCGTTAGACAATTTGACGAGTTGCTTAGCGGCTAAAAAAAGTTGCTCTTGCTCATTAGTTGGTAAGCATAATAGCTCTGCCGTTGAGTCATCAGTCGAAATTATAAAACTATGTTGCTCATTTGCTTGAGGGTTAATTTTTAAGCCTAACCAAGTTAAATGCTCAACTATATTTGCTCGAATGGTGGACTGATGTTCACCTATCCCACCTGTAAAAACCAATCTATCTATTCCCTGTATCGTTGTAGCCATTGCAGCAATGGTTCTTGCACAATAGTCAACAAAATAATCGATAGCAAATTTAGCTTCTGTCTCCTGACTATCCATCAAAACACGCATATCTGAGCTAATACCTGATAAACCTAATAATCCTGATTGGTAATACAATAATTCTGTTAAGGATTGCGCAGTCCATCCCTGCTCGACTAAATATAACATCACACCCGCATCTAAATGACCACAACGTGTTCCCATCGGTAGCCCATCTAATGTACTAAAACTCATACTATTCGCTTGGCTAACTCCATCTTTAATAGCAGTAATACTTGAGCCATTCCCCAAATGAGCGACAATAACACGACCTTTATCTCGCTGTGTATTTGCTAACTGGCCAATAATAGATTGGCAAGATAACCCATGAAATCCATAACGTTTAATGCCTTTACTTGTAAGTATTTTTGGCAAAGCAAAACTACGTGCTATTCTTGATTGTGATTGATGAAAAGAAGTATCAAAAGCAGCGATTTGTTGAATATCAGGCCATTTATTTTGTATAGCATTGATGACTGTCAAAGCAGGTGGCTGATGTAAAGGACATAATGGCGAGAGTGCCTCAAGCTCTTGCAAGATGTCTGGCGTAATCATCACTGCTTGTTGATGCTCTGCCCCATGCACAACTCGATGGGCAATTATGAGGTTTAAAGGTGCATAATGTGTCTTGATATGGTCAACGATAAAACAAGCATCGTCAGCCAAGTGATAACTTGGTGTCCAATTTTTAATCTGAAATTGTCCCTGTCCTAAAAATTGCTGCTGCTTTAAATCTATATTTAATGAAAATAATGGTTTTTCTTGTTGATAACAGGAAAATTTTAGTGAGGATGATCCAACGTTAAATGTCAGTATTAATTGTTGCATTAGAACACCATGTTTTATTAGTGAGTGTATGAGTAATTATCAAGTTGATTTTTAATAGGGTATATTGGCCTAAAATAACCATCTTTATTACCCTAGTGCATAGTTACTGCTTTTGACAGAATAGTCTAATATCTCACTAATACTTCAATGACATAGGATAATATCGTGAATTCCGAATGGTTATATCTTTCTGCAAGTCAATTATTAATTCAACTAAAAAATGGCTCAATCAGTAGTCGTGCCTTATTAGAAACCTATATTTCACGCATTAATGTTAAGAATCCTGCGGTGAATGCTGTCGTTGCAATGAATTTAGAAAAAGCTAGAGCAAGAGCCGATGCAGCCGATGCAGCTAGGGCTAGAGGCGAGTCTTGGGGTGTTTTGCATGGCTTACCAATCACCATTAAAGATACCTTTGAAGTACCCGATATGCCATGTACAGCTGGTGCGCCTGAGTTTCGTGATTATTTTCCCAAACAGGCCGCTGCAGCAGTACAACGTCTAATTGATGAGGGAGCCATTGTTTTTGCTAAAACCAATGTTCCTTTATTTGCTTCCGATGTGCAAAGTTATAACAAAATTTATGGTACAACCAATAATCCTTGGAATTTGCGTTATACACCAGGCGGATCTTCTGGTGGTGCAGCCGCTGCATTAGCAGCAGGATTTACCGCTCTTGAACTGGGGAGTGATATTGGTGGTTCAATTCGTACACCTGCTCATTTTTGTGGCGTGTATGGTCACAAACCTACACATGGCATTATTTCCTTACGAGGCCATATTCCAGGCCCACCTGATACCCAAAAAACACCAGATTTAGCGGTAGCTGGGCCAATGGCTCGCACAGCTGAAGATTTGGCCTTGATGTTGGATGTGGTCGTTGGTGCCAATCCTGATGATGCGATTGCATGGCAAATAAAACTGCCCAAAGCCAAACAAAAAACTTTACAAGATTTTAGGGTGTTGCTGTGGATTGATGATAATTTATGCCCGATAGACAATGAAATGCGACAAATCTATTTGAGTTTATTTGAAAAATTAAAAGCAGCAGGTGTTAATGTTCAAATTGGCGCGCCGTTAGGCATGAGTTTAAATACGTTTTATCCTTTATATTTGCGTCAATTGGGCAGTGTTATGGCGTTGTCACAAAGTACATTACAACGTAATTTAATGGGAGTCGCAGCTCCCGTATTAGCCAAAGTTGGAAAATATGTTAAAGCTCCGCCTTTATTCGAAAACTTTTTGCAAGGAATGGCTCAAAGTTATGCTAACTGGCATTATAGCCATGAGCATAGTTTAAGATTACGCAAAAAATTTAGTCAGGTATTTAATGAGTATGATGTGATTTTAATGCCACCAACACCTTCGACAACCATTCCCCATCAACAAAAACCAGAAATGCCCCAACGTCGTATTACAGTTAATGGTGAACAACGCAGCTATACCGAATTATTTACTTGGATAGCACCTGCAACATTACTGGGTTTACCCGCAACAAGCGCACCCTTAGGCATTACGCGTAGTGGTTTACCTGTTAATATTCAAATTATGGGAGCACGTTTTCACGATAAAACAACCATCAAATTTGCTAGTCTATTGAGCAAGTTGATGGGTGGTTTTACGCCACCTCCTTTAATGTCATCACTTGAGTAACACATTTCACCGTCAATCACATATTTTGAATCCTCCCCCTCTTTTACTAAGGGGGGGGGCGGGAGGATATTGCAGCTAATACACAACAAGGTTCAGTCTTTAATTTTTGTATAATCTTTAGGCAATTCGAAAAGTGCTTGATCTTGTTCACCAATCTCCACATCTGAGATCGGAAGAGC
>NZ_CALETI010000246.1 GCF_937920075.1 uncultured Agitococcus sp. | reverse complement strand
AAATCTACCACAAACGAACACCTGAAGGAACTTGCTGAGGCAATAGCCGACCTGGTTGTTGTTGATGAGGGGGAAAATGCTGTGGATGATTTTAAAACAGTAACTCTATGCTTCCCTCTGACATCATTAAACTCACAGAATAGTGGTGTGCCAACTTGAATAATAGAAGCGACAAAGTGAGAAACGTGAATTTCTTCTGTATAGCCTAATTGCAATAATTCTTTTTGATGAGCTTGCCAAATGTGTGCGACACCAAAGCCTCGATTAATTCCTTTGTGTTCGCCATAACGCAAATAAATATCACCCGATGGAAAATAATCTCGACCATGATAAATTTCGGGAATTTTACCAAAAATCAACGTATTATTATATGGATTAACCATAAGGGTATTTTTGTGAAACATATTTTTAAGCAATTATATGTTAATAAACTACCATCTTATCATTAAATGAGTTTGATAGAATGCGTTTATTCTTTTTAAGCCTCTCTTTATCTTTGTTATCAACATCCGTTTTAGCCGACCAAGCCGCCAGCCAAAAACTGAATGTTTTATTAGAAAAAGTCACCAGTATGCGCGCCAACTTCGAGCAGCATACCATTGACCCCAAAGGTCAATCTTTACAGACCTTAACAGGGCAAATGTCTGTACAACGTCCTTATTTATTTCGTTGGGATACCCAAAAGCCGTTTACCCAACAAGTCATTGCCAATGGTCAAGTGGTTTGGATTTATGATCCAGACCTACAACAAGCCACCAAACAAAAACTGGATAAGCAAGTCGGCAACACGCCAGCCTTATTATTATCGGGTGATAGCAAAAAAATTGCGCAATCATTCACCGTTAGTCAAGAAAAGGGCTTGTCAGCCAAACAAAGTGTTTTTATCCTCAAGCCCAAAGATAAAGAAGCTGTTTTTGAGAGTTTAAAGCTCACTTTTAACAATCAAAGCCTCAATTCGATGCAATTAAAAGATTCTTTAGGGCAAAGAACCGATATTTTCTTTAGTCAAATGCAAGTTAATGGCAAAATTGCGCCATCTTTTTTTCAATTCACACCACCAAAAGATGTTGATGTGATTGATGAGTGATTTCTAGGATTATTTTTCATGTTAGACGCTAAATTATTACGTAGCCAACCAGACGTTGTTGCTGCTCGCTTACAATGTCGCCAAGTTGAATTAGATACTGCCAAATTACAAGCTTTTGAAGAGCAACGTAAGAGCTTGCAAACCGAAACCGAAACTTTGCAAGCTGAGCGTAATGCAGGGGCAAAAAAAATTGGTATTGCCAAAAAGAATGGCGAAGATGTTGCCCCGATTATGGCACGTATGCAAGAAGTCAACGAACGTTTAGAAACGGTTAAAGTTGAACTTGAAAATCTACAACATGACATTAATGCTTTTAGCATGGCTATTCCAAACTTGCCACATGAGTCTGTACCACAAGGTAAAGGCGAAGAAGACAATGTTGAAGTACGTCGCTGGGGCAATATTCCTCAATTTGATTTTGAGCCAAAAGACCATGCCGATTTGGGCGAAGCCTTAGGTTTAATTGATTTTGCCACCGCCACCAGAATTACAGGCTCTCGCTTCTCGGTGATTAAGGGTGGTTTAGCGCGTTTACAACGTGCCTTAACTCAATTTATGTTGGATTTGCATACGGCTGAGCATGGTTATCAAGAAGTGTATGTGCCTTATTTGGTAAATGCTGATAGTTTAAAAGGCACAGGCCAATTGCCTAAATTTGAAGAAGACCTGTTTAAATTACAAGGCGAAAAACCCTTTTATCTAATTCCTACTGCCGAAGTGCCAGTGACTAATATTGCGCGTGACGAAATTATTGCTGCCGAACAATTGCCTGTTAAGTACGTGGCACATACACCCTGTTTTAGAAGTGAAGCAGGGTCTTATGGCAAAGATACCCGTGGTTTGATTCGTCAACATCAATTTGAAAAAGTTGAATTAGTGCAATTGGTACGTCCAGAAGACTCTTACCAAGCTTTAGAAGAATTAACAGGTCATGCCGAAAAAGTATTGCAATTATTAGGCTTGCCATACCGCGTGATGTTGTTATGTGGTGGTGATATGGGCTTTTCTGCGGCAAAAACTTATGACTTAGAAGTGTGGTTGCCTGCTCAAAATAAATTCCGTGAAATTTCTTCATGCTCAAACTTTGAAGCCTTTCAAGCACGTCGTATGCAAGCACGTTACCGTGACAAAGACAGCAAGCCTGAGTTGTTACATACCTTAAATGGTTCTGGTTTGGCAGTTGGCCGTACCTTAGTGGCGATTTTAGAAAATTACCAACAAGCAGATGGTTCGATTCGTATGCCTGAGGTTTTACAAGCCTACATGGGCGGTGTTAAGGTGATTGGAGGCTAATCATGTTGGTATCAACCGAAGTTTCACAACGCTTTTTGGCAGCCTATAAAGAATTAATGCAAGCCTTGAATCAGGGAGTTGAACCTGATTCAATGGAAAAATATGCACAATTGCGTGAACAGATCTATTATTACCGTGATAATCATCCACAAGTTTATGAAAATGCACTTGTGCCTGAATGGTTAGCGGTGATTAAACAAGCGGTCTTTGGCGATTTTATTTATTTGAAAAAATACCAAAAAGGTTATGTGTTTCAACATGTGAATACTGGTGCTTTTTATCAAGTAAAAGCGTTAACAACTGCTTTAGAAGAAACCTTACCTGAGTTTATGATTGTTCGTACGGCCTTATTAAATTTTGATGGCGAATGGTTGTGTGATGGTTTGGTATTACACAAAACAGCCTTAAGCAAAGACGATGCGCGTATGGCTCGTGATACCTATGCTGAAGTGAAAAAACAAAAGCAGGTGATTGGCTGATGGATTATTTACCGGTCTTTCTAAAAATTGCTGAGCAACCTTGTTTGGTGATTGGTGGTGGGCATATTGCCAAGCGTAAAGTAACGTTACTGCTCAAGGCACATGCAAAAGTCACGGTCATTGCTCCAGATATTTTACCTGAGCTAAAAGAGCAAGTGTTGGCCAATGGTGGAAAAATCATCGAACAAGTTTACCATGCTCAACATTTAGCTCAACAGCGTTTGGTCATTGCAGCAACGGATGATGAGGCTCTCAATCAACAAGTCTTTAACGATTGTGAGCTGGCTAATATTCCTGTCAATGTCGTTGATGCACCCGCTTTATGCCGCTTTATTTTTCCGTCAATTATTGATCGCTCGCCTGTGGTAATCGCTATTTCGAGTAGTGGTCAGTCGCCAGTCCTAGCACGTTTATTAAGAACTCGATTGGAAAGTGTGATTCCTGCGGCTTATGGTCAACTAGCTGCTTTTGTGGGTAAATTTCGTCAACAAGTGCAACAAGTGTTGCCAGACACCTCAAACAGACGTGCTTTTTGGGAAAAAGAATTGCAAGGACGTTTTGCTGAGTTAGTGTATAACGGCCGTCATGATGCTGCCGAACAGCATTTACAACAAGCTTTAGCCACACATCAACAACATGCAGGCGAAGTATATTTAGTCGGTTCTGGGCCAGGCGATCCTGATTTATTAACCTTTAAAGCCTTGCGCTTAATGCAACAAGCCGATGTTGTTGTGTATGATCGTTTAGTGTCTCAACCTATTTTAGATCTTTGCCGCCGTGATGCCGACATGATTTATGTGGGTAAAGCGCGTGCCGATCATGCCGTTCCCCAAGAAGACATTAATCAATTATTAGTAAGATTAGCACAAGAGGGTAAACGTGTTTGTCGCCTAAAAGGTGGTGATCCGTTTATTTTTGGTCGTGGTGGGGAAGAGATTGAAGAGTTAGCAGCAGCAGGCATTGCTTTTCAGGTTGTACCTGGAATTACGGCGGCCAGTGGTTGTTCTGCTTATGCAGGCATTCCATTAACTCATCGTGATTATGCCCAATCAGTGCGTTTTGTCACAGGTCATTTAAAAGATGGCACACCAAACCTGCCTTGGTCTGAATTAGTTCATGAACGTCAAACCCTTGTTTTATATATGGGCTTGGTGGGTTTAGAAGAGATTGCTAAACAACTCATCGCTAATGGTATGCGTCCTGATATGCCTGTTGCCTTAGTCTCTCATGGCACACGCCCCAATCAACAAGTAGTCACTGGTGAAATAGCTACTATTGCTGATAAAGTTCACGAAAGTGGTATCAAAGCACCAACGTTGACGATTATTGGTGATGTGGTCAAGTTGCAAGATAAATTGGCGTGGTTTGGCGTAACAAAATAAATAGAATTGTGTTGTTGTTATTTAGGTCGAGATATATACTTGGTATATATCTCGATTTGGGAGTAACTCATTATGCCATCTATATCTTTGGAAACTCAAAAAACAACAGCAAAACTTTTTATGAATGGCCGTAGTCAGGCTGTACGTTTACCTGCATTTTGTCGTTTTGAAGGGCAAGAGGTGATGATCGAAAAAGTAGGTGATAAAGTCATTCTAACTCCTTACCGTTCAAATTGGCTAGATTATTTTGCCAGTGAACAACGCCCTACAGATGATTTTATGCAAGAGCAAGAAACAATGCGCTTTTCAGAGCGAGCTAGTTTTGAATGAGTAAAATTTTATTAGATACTAACATCTGCATTTACGTAATGAACCGCAGACCCATTGAGGTATTAAAGAAATTTCAGCAATATAGCCAACATTTAGCTATATCAAGTATTGTCTTAGCAGAGTTGCGCTTTGGAGCAAGCCACTCTAGCAAACCAGAACATAATCACCAACAAGTAAATCAGTTTTGTCAGTGTTTAGATATTGTACCGTTTGATGAACAAGCGGCATTTTATTATGGTGAAATTCGTACAAAATTAAAATATCAAGGCCAATTAATTGGCGATAATGATTTGTTAATTGCAGCTCATGCTCTAGCATTAGATGCGCTGCTTGTGACCAATAATGTTAAAGAATTTCAACGTGTTGATGGACTGAATGTGGAAAATTGGATTTTATAACATATAAAAACAAGTGATAATGCAGTTTTCTATTTATAAAACTGCATAAAAAACGTATATCCATCAGTTTTGCTAATAATTAATATGATTTAATTGCATGAAGATATAGCGGAATTGTCTCAATAACTTATCTGATTTTTGTTAAAATAGGTACATCTTAGGACTTACGCGGTTATCGCTTATTTGCTCGCATCAATCGTTTTTAACGATTATATGCTCACAAAACGCGCTAATTTTGGCAAAATGCGTAAGTCCCGATTTTAAACCTTCTATCAGGATTTATAGCGATATGGCCGCTTTTTTTGAAGAAAAAGTCCTCAGTGTTCATCACTGGAACGATACTTTATTTAGCTTCACCACCACACGTAACCCGACTTTGCGTTTTAAAACAGGTCAGTTTGTGATGATTGGCTTAGAAGTTAATGGTCGTCCATTAATGCGCGCTTATAGTGTAGTTAGCGCACATTACGAAGATCATTTAGAGTTTTATAGCATTAAAGTACCTGATGGCCCTTTAACGTCTCGTTTACAGCATTTACAAGTCGGTGATACTTTATTAGTCAGCAAAAAGCCAACTGGCTCGTTGATTATGGATAACCTCAAACCCGGTAAAAATCTATACTTATTATCAACAGGTACTGGTTTAGCACCATTTATGAGTGTCGTCCGTGATCCTGAATTTTATGATGCGTTTGAAAAAATCGTCTTAACTCATGGTGTTCGTTGGAAAAGCGAATTAGGCTATTTTGATCATATTACCGAAGAATTGCCAGACCATGAGCATTTTGGTGAATTAATCAAAAATCAATTAATTTACTATCCAACTGTGACTCGTGAAGAATTTGCTACTCAAGGTCGTTTAACCGATTTACTCGAAAGTGGCAAGTTGTGTGATGACATTGGTTTGCCTCAATTAAATCCTGAAACTGATCGTGTGATGATTTGTGGTAGCCCAAGTATGTTAAAAGACTTGGTCGACATTTTAGAAAAACGTGGCTTTGTCGAAGGTACAAGTCATGCACCGGGTGACTATGTCATTGAGCGTGCATTTGTCGAAAAATAATTTATCTCTTTGGGGGTATATGCAATATGCCCCCAATTTCTTAAATACTAGGAAAAATCTCTAATTTACTTCTACCAGCCACACCTTTAGTTAATTGGATTTGCGTTGGAATACGTTCGGTCATTTCCGCGACGTGGGAAATCACACCCACTTTTCGACCTTGGCTTTGCAAAATATCCAAAGCATCCATCGCCACCCGTAAGGTATCCGCATCCAAACTACCAAAGCCTTCATCAATAAACAGACTTTCTACTTTTACCCGTTGTGAGGAGAGCGACGCCAAACCCAACGCCAAAGCCAGCGACACCAAAAATGACTCACCACCCGATAACGAATGTACCGAACGAATTTCATCACCCATATCTTGGTCAATCACTTGCAATGCTAAGGTGTTTTTGACACGCTCCAAACGATAACGCCGTGCTAAATCTTTTAAATGGCCATTGGTATAAAACAACAACACATCTAAAGTCATTTGTTGTGCGGCATTACGAAATTTTTGGCCATCGCGTGAACCAATCACCTCATTTAACTGACTCCAAACTTCCATTTGTTGCTGTTGTTGTTGCAAAATTTGCCCTAAACGCTGTTGCTGTTGTTGGCGTTGATTATCTTGTTTTAATTGTTCGCTAAGCGCACCCAACTGTTGTTGTTGCTCTTTTAAGCTGTGCTGTAATTGTGCTAATTGTTGTGTTACCTGTAACTGCTCAGTTTGAGCAAAATCATGTTGTAAATGCTGCTGATAATCTTGCTCACGCGCCGCAAATTGATGTTGGGCTTGAGATAATTGTTGACGTAAGGATTCTAAACGCTGTTGTTGCTGTTGTAACCATGTGTTGTCGTAGGCAAATAGTGTCACTAATGATGCTAAATCAAGATCATGTTGTTGCTTAAAGATGCCATAGGCTTGCTCAAAATCGCTATCTTGTAGCTGTAATTGCTGCTCAAGCTGTTGCTGTTGTTGTTGTTTTAGCGCAATACTGTGTTGTCCTTTATCAATCTCTTGTTGGGTTTTGTGCCATTGTTGTTGGCTATGTTCTTGCTGTTGCCGCGCTTGGCTCAATTGCATTTGCCAAGTTTGCTCAAATTCTTGGCTGCTTTTTCCTTGCAGCAATACAATATGTTGTTGCTGCAAGCTGACTAACTGTTGCTGACTTTGACACACTAAAACAAGACTTTGTGTACATTGTTCCATAATCAAACAACAAGCGATTGCCAAATGCGTATGGTCTTTTTGCTGTTGCCACTGTTGTTGTTGGCTAAGTTGTTGAGCAAGTTGTTGTAATTGTTGGCCAATCGCTGCTTGTTGCTGTTGTAGCCAAGCCAGTTTTTTTGCTTGCTCAAGCTGTTGCCAGTTATCAAATTGTTTAAGGGGTTGTAAGGCCGTTTCGATGGTTATTTGCTTTTGGCTCAAGCGACTAAGCTGTATGTTGAGTTTTTCAATCTGTTGCTGATGATTACGCAAGGTTTCTTGCAAACGTGTTAAAGCTATTTTTTGCTCATCATAGTGACTTTGGCATTGCGTCACTTGTTGCTGTAATACTTCTAAGACGCTATTAAGCTGCGCTTGTGCCTGATGTTGCTGATAAGGATGCTCGATGCTCCCACAGACAGGGCAGGGTTTATCGTTTTCGAGTTGCTCGCGTAATTGTTTAATATCTTGGCTACAGGCTAATTTTGCGCTATGCCATGCTTGTTGCGCTTGTTCTAATTGGGCTTTAGTCAGAGGAAGTTGTTGCTGTAATTTAGCAAGTTGTTGTTCAATCTGTGCGATGTCTTGTAACAGGCCAAATTCTTCTTGAGAGAGTTGTTGTATCTGTTGTTGGTAGTCTAGGTATTGTTGCCAGTCTTTAACGGCAACATCAAATAGCCGCTGTTGTTGGCTCAGTTGTTGTTGCTGTTGTTGCAAATTTTGAGCCTGAGTCTGCGTGAGCTGTTGCTCCAGTAACACAAGCTGTTGTGTGTGTTGCTCTTTGACTTGCAAAATCAGTATATTAGCTTGTTGAGCCAACACCATATCGTATTGTTTTTTTGCCGAACTCAATAACTGCTGAATTTGTGGCCATTGTGCAATATGTTGGTAGTTAGTTTGTTGTTTAAGCTGTTGGGCATATTGCTCTAGGCTTTTTTGATGTTGCTCAAGTTGTTTTTGTGCTTGATGAATATCGTAATCCAATTGTTTGGCCTGTTGCAGATTAGGTTGCTGCTGTTGCCAATCTTGTTCTAATGTTTGAGCATTACTGTGTGCTTGTTGATAGTGTTGCTTAAGCTGCTGCTCATGGTCTGCTAATTGCTGTTGTTGTTGTTGCAAATCATTCAGCTGTTGTTTGATGCTATGTAATTGTTGTGTTAGTTGCTGCTTTTGTAGCCAAATTGGTTTAATCGCTAATGCGGATTGCACTTGTTTGACCAATAAGTAATCTTGTTTGCTGTGTTGCGATTGTTGCTCAATTTGCTGTAGTTGTTGTGTAGCCACAGCTAAATGTTGTTGTAATTGCTGTGCTGTTTGATGCCATTGTGCTTGTTGTTGCATGGTTAAAAGCTGTTTTTCGGCTTGTTGGCAAGTTGTTTGTAATTCGGCAATTTTTTGTTCTAAGCCTTGACGCTCCTCTAAAGGTAAAGGCGGTAACTGTTGTAATTGTTGCTGTAAAGTAAGTAATTTGTCTTTTTCTTCATTGGCGCGTTCAAAGGCTTTTTT
>NZ_CALETI010000245.1 GCF_937920075.1 uncultured Agitococcus sp. | reverse complement strand
ATGTGGCGGTAAAATAGTGGTAGCCACTGGCAGGTGTTGGCGACCAAAAAGACGTGGTGTACCAGTCAAAACAGTTTTGTACGCTGTAGCCCACTTGTTGACTGGTAGCTACTACACTGGCAAGCAATGGCGAAGTAAGCGCATTGTCATAGCAAATAATGGCTTTGTTGGCTGTTGCTGTCATGCTGGTATAAACCGTAAGTTGTTAAGCTGTTTACCATCACCCATTGCTTCATCAATAAAATCAAGCATTTTACGGCCTGTTAATATGGCATCCTCAGGTATGCGAACGTAGGTTACTTGTGGTGTGCCTTGTTCAGCACGTTGATCCGCTTGGCTTGTGGGTGATGATGAAGAAGGTAAGGCAGGAGGCGCGCCGCCTGTGACCGCAGCCCCACCACTACCACCACTTAACACGCCTTGAGCCATTGAACCACCAAAAGCGATAGCCGCAGCAGCCGCAGCAACACCCAAAGCAGGGCCTACGAATGGAATGGGTGATAAGGCGGCATAAGCACCTACAGCAGCACGATAAGTATTTACGCCAATTTCATATAAAGCCTGTGCTTTTTGGATTGCTTGAGCAGCTTTTGCGGCTTTGCCTTGGCCCTGTGCCATTTGTGATAAGCCTTGGTTAAAAAAGCCTACGGTTGCTTGCATTTGGGCTTTGCGTGCTTCTAGTTCTTTGTCACCGTTGGTGATTACGGCATTAACACGATCTAAGTCACCTTGAATGAAGGCAGCAATAAAATCATTTTGTGCATTAAGTTTGTAAACATTGGCTGCATCCATTGCGACCATTTCATTATCTAAAAATTCTTCCCATTGCGCCCCAGCAATAACTTGTGCAGCATCTAATTCAACCAACATACTGTCAATCATGTCGCCAAACTGGGCGGCTGCTACTTCTTCTTGTGCGTTAAAATCAAAAATAGATAAGTTTTCAGCATTAACTATGCCTTGATATTCATCTTGAGCCAGTTGTAATCCGCCATATTGAAAATTATCTGTGCTTTTTTCGGCTTTTTTATTGCCTTGTGCGGCTCTTAATGCAGCTAATTCTTGCTCAATTTTGAGTGTATTAGCGGCTTTAGCGGCTGCATCGGCTTGAACATCAGCCGATTCTGTCGCTTTTTTGGCAGAATCTTGCCACATATCACCTAAAGCCAACATATCAGCCTTGGCTTTTTCTTTGGCTGACGTATCTGCCCAAATCGCCTTGGCCTGTGCAATATTGCCCGAAGCAACACTGACAGCCATTGCAGCAAATTTACCAATCAATTCACCAAACAAATTCAAATCAATAGCAGCAATTTTAAAGCCTGTGTACATGACTTTAATTGTATTAGATAAAACCCATGCCGCGCCTTCCATGATTTTTGTGTCTTGTGCACCCTTTAGCATATTTTCGCTAATTTCACCCAGCACTGGTGCTAATTGCACAGCCATCACGCGCCATGTGCCAGTTGCGGCAAAACTTAACTTGTCTAATGAGTCGTTTATTTGGCCAGCCGCATTAGACGCATCAGTGCTAACAACAAGGTTAAATTTTTCGGCTTCGG
>NZ_CALETI010000244.1 GCF_937920075.1 uncultured Agitococcus sp. | reverse complement strand
TTTGCTGCTTCAGGCACATATTCTATTAATAGTTTTAAGGTGGTGATTGATACTAGCCAAGTACAAAATCTTATGGAAACCGATAGCCAAGAGATGCTTGACTTATTTTTAAATATCAATGTGTTATTATATTTTATCTTGTTAGTTGTTTTACCTTGTTATTTCTTATGGTACAAACCCTTATTACATCAGACTTTTGTTAGCTACCTTAAACAAAAACTGGCCTTTATTGGTCTTTCTTTAATATTAGTAATCAGTATTCTGGGTATATTTTATGTTGATTATGCAGCCATGTTCCGCGAAAATCGTAGTCTGCGTTATTTAGTCAACCCCGTAAACAGTGTTAATGCTTTTTCTAACTATTTTACTCAGCATTCTAGTCTAGATAAAATTGCATTAAGCACGTATGGCATAGATGCCACTTACAACAAAAATCCAACTCAAAAACCGATATTACTGGTGTTTGTGCTAGGCGAAACCGCACGCGCTCAAAGCTTTTCATTAAATGGCTATCAACAACTTACTAATCCTTTATTAGCCAAACAACAGATTATTAACTTTAGCCAAGTGAGCTCTTGTGGCACAGCAACGGCTGTCTCTTTACCCTGTATTTTTTCGGGCTTTACTCGCAAAGATTATGATGAAAACACTGCACATCATCGTGAAGGCTTATTAGATATTGCTCAACGTGCAGGCTATAAAGTGACATGGATCGAAAATAATTCGGGTTGCAAAGGCGTCTGTGATCGTGTTGAGCAATTCCCTTTATTAGAAGATAAAAAAGCGCAATGGTGTAAAGATGGTGAATGTGTTGATGATTTACTGTTAGATACTTTTAGAGTGTTTTTGGCGCAAGCAGAACCCACTCATCGCGCCATTTTTTTACATCAAGAAGGCAGTCACGGCCCTGCTTATTATCGGCGTTATCCCCAGTCATTTGAGCAGTTTAAACCTGTTTGTAATACCAATGCCATTCAAGGCTGCTCGACACAGGCGGTAGTTAATACTTATGACAATACGATTTTATATACCGATTACATTTTATCGAGCATTATTGATGAGCTAAAAAGCTATCAGGATCGTTATCAGATTGTCTTTTGGTATGTGTCGGATCATGGCGAATCAACAGGTGAACATGGTTTATATTTGCATGGCACGCCCTACTTTTTAGCCCCAAACCAACAAACCCATGTGCCTATGCTAAGTTGGCTATCTGCTGATTTTCGCCAAAATCAGCCCGCTAAAAACCAATGCTTGCAACGCCAACAACATCAAGCTGTATCACATGATAATATCTTTCATACCATGTTAGGTTTAATGAGTATTAAAACGGCTGTTTATCAACAGGATTTGGACATGAGTCGGTGTCGGTGAATTTTACTCTCTCTCACAGGGAGAGGGAGCTTTTTGCCCACTAATTAACACATACTCCAACAACGGATTATTGGCTAACCATCGACACCATTGAGCAGTTAAGGAAATCTTTTGCCAATCAGCCGTGAGTTTATCTTTTAAACTTAACTGAGAAGCTCTGTACTCTATCCAATTGGCAAAGCCTAAAAAAACGTGTTGATTGAGTGGTTTTATCAGCAAATTTTGTAACTGTTGTTGTTGGGCAAGGTTGCTCATTTGCTCTGCACTTAGCACACTGGTTTGGCTGACGTGCGCCATACGCAATAAACTTTGAGCAAAAGCACGTTGGCCTAAAGAATACTGAGCATAATCATCGGCTAACATTAAGGTCGAAAAAGCAAAATGGCCTGATGGTTTTAATGCCGAACTTAATACCGCTAAAAATTGGTTTAACGATTGCGCATGATAAGCAGCATCGACACACAATACGACATCATATTGTTGATTGCTTAACGGTGGCTTTAAAGGCGAATCAAAACGCCCCTGCACCACTTGGTCAACAGTTGGCCATGCTTGTTGTTTAATATCGGTCACGCACTGTGGCCGATACTCTAAAGCATCTATCTTGTTTACCTTAAATTGTCGTTGCCAAAGTTCAAAAGCCGCACCATAACCACAGGCCAACTCTAACAAATCTTGTCCTGATTGTAGATTAACTGCTTGAGCATGAAGTAAGGCCAATTCTTGACAGGCTTGGCCGTAATCGGTTGCTTTTGCCCAATAACCTAAATTGTTCCAACGCCAATCTTCGGCATGGTTAGTGAGTAAATGACCATTAATGTTAAAGTTTTTCGGATTGGGCATGGTTTTAAATCTAGGGGCTGTTAAATATTTAGGTTATGATTAAATCATCTTTTGACGGTTGAATACTACTCTATGAATGGAGAGTGAATATGGCTAGCACCCTAGAAATTAATGAAAGTGCCTTAAAAGCTCTACAAGAGTTATGCAAAGAAACACGCATGAATCCCTCTAAAGTCATCCAAGAAGCTATTATTGCTTATCGTCGCCAACGTGCCAATGAAAAATACTTAGGTACTGGCCGTTTAGAGTTGAATAATGACCATCCCAGCGAAATAAAACAGGCTATTAAAAAATCACTTAAGGATAAACATGGATATTCTGCTTGATACAGGATTTTTAGTTGCCTTGATGGCCAAAGATAGCCAACATCACGATACCGCAAAAGCCATATTAGAAAAATATAGCCGTGCTAATTATCATACACTTTGGGAATGTGTGACAGAGGCAGGCCATTTTTTAAATATACAAGGTCGATACGCTTTATTAAATTGGTTAGCCGAATATGGAGTAACTGTTCATTCTAGCCGCGTTGAAGATTTAAAAGATATGGCTGCTTATATCAAAAAATATCCCAATGTTTCTAAAGGTAAAGGTGCAGATATTGCCGATGTTGCTTTGGTGTTTTTAGCCAATCGCTTAAAATCTTCGTATATTTTTACAGTAGATAGAGCAGATTTTACGGTTTATCGCACCAAAACAGGCAAACCATTCACCCGACTATGGGTACATGATGGTGATAACCACTAACCTTTGTCATGGCTTTTGTCTAATAGCCATTAATTAATGTTAAAGTTTTTCGGATTGGGCATGTTGTTTTATCGTTTTAATCACCATTTGTGCTGAACATACCGCACTTTCTAACAAGGGTACACCCTCATACGCCCACGAACCAACATAAAAAACACGTCTGTTGGCTTGTAGATGCCATGAATTTAATTGCGCCAAAATACCAACCGTATGACCGTTGACAACAGCACGTTGAAAAGCAGTGCGCGATAAAATTTTTGACTCATCTACATCAATAATTGGATTCCATGTTTGTAGCACAGGTGATTTTTTCGCTAAGGTTGGTTCAACTGCATTCACTAACACACTAAACATAAATTGCTGTAAGTGCGTATCTGCTTGAAAATTTAATGCCGTCCAATCACGCTTATAACGTGGCAAACAACGCAAATCTTGATGCACCACTAATTCACCCTGTGCATAAGGAATACCCGCCAATATTTGCCGTTCTTTAGCGTATGGTTCGCCTTGAATAAAACTTAATTGATTCGCTTGTGTTGCAACAATCACCCTATCAAATAAACCACCTTCACCACGTTTATTTTTGACTAAAACTTTATCGCCTTGCTCAACTACTTGCTCAACAGGGCTACCATGATAAGCGTGAATACCTTGTGCTAAACCACGTACTAAAGCCGATGTACCACCGTGTAAACGTAATAGACGTTTGCCTTGAGCGTGTAAAATATCGTTTAGTAAACTTAATAATTGATGACTTGGCCATGCTAACAAATGTGATTCATCACAAGTACAAATGGTTGTTAACAAAGGCAACACTAAACCGCGCCAAAAAACAGGATCAAATGGATGTTTGGCTAACACTTGCGCCAAGCTTTGTTGGGGATGATGTTGCGTGTAAGCCAATATTTTTTTTAGCTGATAGAGTCCTAAAGCGATTTTAGCCGTATTTAGATGAGCAAAACGCCATGATGCTAACATCGGCCAGCGTGTTACTGGCATTCGGCTGGAGCGAAACCATGTGTGTTGTTGTAAATCACTACATGACACATAGGTATCAACTTCAAAGGTTTTGACGCCCACTTCTTTGGCTAGGCTTAACACATGATGCCAACGTTGGGGGTTCATCACACGTAAAGGCACATCAACAATGCCACCTTCAACACTCAAGGTATGTGCATCCATACCATGCCCATGATGAGCCTCAAAGACTGTCACATCAAAGCCAGCTTGACGACCACGATATGCCGCCGTTAGCCCCGCAATACCACTGCCAATAATGGCGATTTTTTCAGTCATTACGTGTCATCTATTTAAACTATTGGAGCGATAGTACCAGCTTTATGTTTACATTGTAAACATGGTTTTACCTGAGTTCAAATAATTTCCATAGTGTGAAATATTGATAAATTCTCAAGTAGGCTCATAAAATAAAAATGGGTATCAAAAATTGATACCCATTTTAAACATCTTTTAAACTAATTTGCTTAACTGACTGGCATTACCTACTTTAACCGATTTATGATGCAAGCAAGATTTTCGTGAGCATCATTTATGGCGACTTTACAAACCCTGAATTTTGACAATAGCTTTGTTCGTTTAGCCAGTTGTTTATTTACGCCTGTTAAACCGCAAGCCCTTGTCCAACCATTTTTTATTCATGCTAATCCCCAAGTTGCCAAACTGTTAGAGCTAGATTACAGCGCAGAAGAATTAGTCCGTTATTTTAGTGGTGCAGACCCCTTGCCCAATAGCCAACCGTTGGCCATGACCTATAGCGGCCACCAGTTTGGTATGTACAACCCTCAATTGGGCGATGGTCGAGGTTTGTTATTGGGTGAAGTTGTCAACCAACAGGGTGAGCGTTGGGACATTCATCTCAAAGGCGCAGGCAAAACGCCCTATTCACGTTTTGGTGATGGTCGTGCGGTGTTACGTTCGTCGATTCGTGAATATTTATGTGGCGAAGCAATGCATGGTTTAGGCATTCGCAGCACTCGCGCCTTATGTTTAATTGGTTCTAAAGAACCTGTCCAACGTGAAAAAATCGAAACCGCCGCCACGATTGTCCGTGTTGCTGATAGTCATATTCGTTTTGGTCATTTTGAATGGTTATTTCACAATCAAGAAAAATTATTACCTTCGTTTGCCGATTATGTCATTAATCGCCACTACCCAGCGTGTCGTCAGGCCGACAAGCCCTATACTGCCCTATTAACCGCGATTGTTGAGCGCACCGCCACCATGATTGCCAATTGGCAATTGGTCGGTTTTGCACATGGCGTGATGAATACCGATAATTTTTCGATTACAGGCAGCACCTTTGATTATGGGCCTTATGGCTTTTTGGATAGCTATCAACCGAGTTTTATTTGTAATCACTCTGATACTTCTGGCCGTTACGCATGGAATCAACAACCCAGTATTGGCTTATGGAACTTAAATGCCTTGGCTTATGCTTTATCACCATTAATTGCCAAAAATGACATTATTGATGCCTTACAAAACTATGAAAAAGTGCTATTAGCTCATTATTATCAAGGCATTAAAGCTAAATTAGGTTTAACGACAGATCATGACGATGACAATAACTTAGCCTTTGATTTTTTAGACATTTTAATGAAAAATCACATGGACTACACACGCAGCTTTAGGGCTTTAAGTTACAGTGGTAAAGAAGATAAATTTTGTGCTTTACGTGACGATTGTATAGACCGAGAGCGTTTTGATAACTGGTTTAAACAGTATCAACAACGTTTAAGTTTAGAAACGCAAAGCGATGAACAACGCCAACAACAGATGCAAGCTGTTAATCCTAAATATATTTTGCGTAATTATTTGGCACAAATTGCCATTGATAAAGCTGAACAAGGTGACTACAGCGAAATTGATATTTTGCTAAAACTGTTACAACAGCCTTATGCTGAACATCCTGAGTTTGAGCGTTATGCCAATACGCCTCCCGATTGGGGACAACATTTAGAAATTAGCTGTTCGTCTTAGCTTTAAATGATTGGTTTTAAGGCCTATTCAGAAGATTACCTGTTATACTATGCCCTCGCCAACTCGTTGAGTTGCCGAGGGTTTTCTTTGTTTTTCAAAATAGTTCACCTTGCTCTGGCGCATCATAAATTTCCTCTTTGCGACTTTGAGCACCAAAAAAACTCATCGTAACGCCCATTTGTCTATCTGTTAAAAAGTAAAAATCGACTTTGCCATTCGGTGGCACAACCTTGCCATATCGCACGGCCGCACGTTGAGCATCGGCCAAACAACTAAAATGCCGACAATACACCGAGTTTTGTACCATACTAAACCCCTCTGCCAACAACATAAGTCGGTATTTGGCAGCACGCTTACGCGCCAATGCCGTAGTAACAGGCAAATCAAAGGCACAAACTAACCACATAATACGCCACCCTGCCTCACTCATGGCAACCAACTTGGCAGTTGCAGTGCGTCTATTTCTTGGGTGGTCACTGCATCCACATAGGATTGTACCATGTCATAAGCTGCCGCGCTTAAACGGTAGTTAGCCTCTTTAAATT
>NZ_CALETI010000243.1 GCF_937920075.1 uncultured Agitococcus sp. | reverse complement strand
CAACTTAAACCAGTCGATTGCGTTAAGTGTGGTTGTTAACAAGCCTAAAGACTTAACTCGTCAACAGCTTAAAGAAATCAAACTCCTGCTAGACGGTGCAGGCTTTACCGAAGCCAAGTTACAAAGTGCATGGCGTAACAAAACCAATCAAGATATTGCCGCAAGCATTATTGGCCATATTCGCCGTGCGGCCTTAAATGAGGGGTTAATTAGCTTTGAGGCGCGTGTACAAAAAGCGATGGAAAAAATTTATCAATTACACGCATGGACAATGCCACAACGTAGATGGCTTGAGCGTTTAGCCAAACAACTTAGCCATGAAGTGATTTTAGATACCGCGTTTATTAATGCACGTTTTGCCGAGCAAGGTGGCGTTAATCAAATTAACCGACAGCTAAATAATCAATTAGATGAAATATTAAGTGAGTTAAGTGAGGCACTGTGGCAAGTGGCAGGTTAAAATAGCACCCTAAAAATTAATGATTCAAGCGACCTGCCCAAATAACGGAAAATTAACAACATGACTCAAAACGATATTGTTCAAAAATTATGGAACTTGTGTGACGTATTGCGTGACGATGGCATTAACTACAGTGATTATGTCACCGAATTAGTGTTATTACTGTTTATGAAAATGGTGCATGAAAACACCGAAAACGGCATTTTACAAAAGCATACTTTACCGCAAGGCTGTCGTTGGACAGATATTAGCAGTCAGTCTGGCCTTAATTTGATGAATGCCTATAAGCGGATTTTATTATCGCTTTCCACAGGTAAAGACGCACAAAACAACACTATCCATCAAGACCCGTTAATTTTAGCCATTTATGCCGATGCTCAAACACGCTTGCGTGAACCACGCCATTTAGAGCAACTGATTCGCTCCTTAGATAACATTGATTGGTTTAGTGTGCAAAAAGACGGTTTAGGCGACTTGTACGAAGGCTTACTCGAAAAAAACGCCAACGAAACCAAATCAGGCGCAGGGCAATACTTTACGCCACGCGCCTTAATTAACTGTATGGTTAATTGTATTAAGCCCAAACTGGGCGAAACCATTCAAGACCCAGCCGCAGGCACAGCAGGCTTTTTGATTGCCGCTGACAGTTATTTAAGAAATCAAACCGATGACTACATGGACTTAACTGCCGAGCAAGCCAGCTTTCAAAAAAATAAAGCGTTTATTGGTGTCGAGCTTGTGCCAAGTACCCGCCGTTTAGCGTTAATGAATTGTTTGTTACATGGCATGGAAGGCGATGACGAAGGCGTAGTGCATTTGGGTAATGCTTTGGGACAAGTGGGTGCAAGCCTTGCCAAAGCGGATATTGTTTTAGCCAATCCGCCGTTTGGAACAGCCAAAGGCGGTGAAGCCAGTATTACCCGTGACGACTTAACCTACAAAACCAGCAATAAGCAATTAGCGTTTTTGCAACATATTTATCGCAACTTAAAAGCAGGTGGCCGCGCCGCCGTAGTGTTGCCTGATAACGTGTTGTTTGAAGCAGGCGTAGGCACAGAGGTACGCCGTGACTTAATGAATAAATGTAATTTGCATACCATTTTACGTTTACCGACTGGCATTTTTTATGCGCAAGGCGTTAAAACCAATGTGTTGTTTTTTACTAGTCCGTATTCAGGGTTAAAGCCACCGCCTTTAGGCGGTCAGATTTA
>NZ_CALETI010000242.1 GCF_937920075.1 uncultured Agitococcus sp. | reverse complement strand
CGGTAACGGTAATACCCTGCACGCCAATGTCAGATAAGCTCTCGCGAACATCATCTAACTTAAAGGGTTTAATAATGGCGGTGACTAATTTCATGTTTAATTCCTCAAAAATAAGGGCTTACCTTGTGAGTAAGCCCTATGATGTTAGAAACCTTTAGTTAAGGTTAAAACAAAGCGGCCTTCGCATAAGCCTGCGCCACATTCTTTTTCGTCAATGTTAGAGCCGATATATGCACCTTCAACAGTAATACCACTAATTGCTTTAGAAGCAGCTAATTTATAGTCAATGTAGCTGTCATCACTGCCTGTTGTGCCTAATGCTTGGCTCATCATAGCGGCACTGTCAAATTTGTTCATGCCAACACTGCCAAACAAACCTACACCAGCAACCTCTGTACCATAACTTGCATAGAGGTATAAAAATTTGTCTGATTCAAAGAAATAGTCTGGGCTGTAGTTAAAACCAACTTTTGCACCCATAGTACTAACAGAGGCATAAACTTCGTTGTAGTCAGCTTCAAATGCTGCATTATTATCATTTAAACCTGGATAGTTATAACGCATCACACCTACGTCATAAGCCACTTCACCTGCTTTACCACTGTAACCTAATAAGGTATCTAACTCTAAACCACCTACACCACTAGCGATGCTAGAACCCCACATAGAAAAATATGCACCACTTTCGTGAGTGAATGTCATTGCACCTTGTACGGCAGCATTGTTAGAGGTTTGAGAAACACCACGGAACAAATAGTCAGAGGTAAATGCAGCACTACCGCTTACGGTGATTGGATCAGCAGCAGAAGCATTAACTGCTGAAAATAACATTGAGCTTGCAAGTAAGGCTTTGGCTAAAGAAGAAAGTTTCATAGTGACCCCATTGTCTATTATTGAAAATTAACGTTCGCTACCTTAAAAGGGTTTGTCTTATCTCTAAGTTATGACAAACTAACCTTAGAATTGGTAGCAACTGTGCAAGATATAATGCAGAACTCGTGCCAAGATGGATTTTGTAGGTGGTTAAAGGTGTTACAGAGTGTCTTTGCACTTTTTTGAATATTTCTTTTGGAGCCTGTGTTGTATTTATGATCTATTTTGGTGCGCTAATTTGGTGCTTTTTTTGTTTTGGTGCATTTTTTAGGCGAGGTTGATATGGTATTAGATAATTTGGTGCAAAAAGTTCGTGAACAGGTGCGTGACCGCTTTGAGCAAGCGAACCAAACAGGCGCATGGCAAGAATTAGATAAAAATTTACAAGCCGTATTACAAGAAGTCTTTGCCAAAATGGAGTTAGTGACGCGTGAGGAATTTGATCGTCAAGCACAATTATTAGGTGAGGCACGAATGAAGTTACAAATGCTAGAAAAACAGCTAAAATCACTCGAAAATCAAATTAAATAGTTTTTATCAAGGATAAATTTAGTTTTATCAAACTAACAGGGATGTCATCATGTCATTAGCATTGGTCTATAGTCGTGCGGCTTTAGGGTTGCACGCGCCTCTGGTTACTGTCGAAGTTCATATTAGCAATGGTTTACCTGCTTTAACGATTGTGGGTTTACCTGAAGCGGCTGTGCGTGAAAGTAAAGATCGTGTTCGGTCAGCATTAATTAATGCAGGTTTTGAGTTTCCTCAACGGCGAGTGACGATTAATTTAGCCCCTGCCGATTTGCCCAAAGAGGGTGGTCGTTTTGATTTACCGATTGCCTTGGGTATTTTGGCCGCTAGCGGTCAAATAACATCTGAGAGCTTACAACATAAAGAGTTTGTGGGTGAGCTGGCATTAACAGGCGAATTAAGGCCGATTATTGGTGTATTGTCTGCAAGTTTGGCAGCAACTAAAGAAGGACATTCTTTATATGTGCCTGTGGATAATGCTCAAGAGGCGGCCTATCCGCAGCAAGCTCAAATTTATGGCATTCGTCATTTGAAAGAGTTGTGTGCTAGTTTGGCTGGTGACGTTGTGTTAACAGCCACAAAAAATCAAACTCAACATCATCATGTCAAATCACCCGATTTAAGTGATGTTAAAGGTCAACATCGTGCGCGTCGAGCTTTAGAAATTGCGGCGGCTGGTGGCCATTCTTTATTAATGATGGGCCCCCCAGGAACAGGCAAAACCTTATTGGCATCACGTTTATCTGGTATTTTACCTGCTTTAGACGATAATCAAAGTATTGAAGTCGCCACTATTCATTCCGTAGCGGCACAAAATTATCCGCATTTTGGTTTGCCGCCGTTTCGTGCGCCACATCATACCGCTTCTGCACCTGCCTTAGTGGGTGGTGGTTCTAATCCCAAACCTGGTGAAATCAGTTTGGCACATCATGGTGTATTATTTTTAGATGAGTTACCTGAGTTTGATCGAAAAGTTTTAGAGGTGTTGCGCGAACCTTTAGAGTCTGGTCAAGTAGTGATTTCACGTGCTGCTAAACAAATGACTTTTCCAGCGGCGTTTCAATTAATAGCGGCGATGAATCCTTGTCCTTGTGGGTTTTTAGGCGATGGTTCGCCGCGCTGTCGTTGTACACCTGAGCAAATAGCCCGTTATCGCGGCAAATTATCTGGCCCTTTATTAGATCGAATTGATTTGCATATCGAAGTCCCTGCATTGGCAGCCAGTGTGTTGCGCGATAATCAAGTGAGTGAAAGCTCAGCACAAGTGAAAGAGCGTGTTTTGGCGGCTCGTGAGCGGCAACAACACCGCCAACAATGCACAAATAAACATTTAACGCCTCGTTTATTAGACCAATATTGTATTTTGGGTGAAAAAGAAGGACGGTTATTAGATCAAGCGATGCAACGTTTAAGACTTTCTGCGCGGGCATATCATCGAATTTTGCGTGTGGCACGTACGATTGCTGATTTGGCAAACAGTGAGCAAATTTTAGTGCCACATATTACCGAAGCCATTGGTTATAGATTGTTGGATAGGCAGTAAGCTATCATTAATAATCACGTTAGGTTTTTTGTTGTTACTTTGCCTGTTTGTAGACAAAGTGACAACAGCCGCACACCTAGAAGCGTTCAAATAACTGCAATACATCTTCTTCTGATAGTTTAACCTGATGTTCTTTATCATGGCTTAAAATAGACGCAGCTAAATCGGCTTTGTTTTTTTGTAAAGCGATAATTTTTTCTTCAATGCTTTGATTAGTAATCAGTTTATAAACAAATACAGGTTTATCTTGGCCAATACGCCATGCGCGGTCAGAGGCTTGGTCTTCAGCCGCAGGATTCCACCACGGATCATAATGAATCACTGTATCCGCTGCGGTTAAATTAAGACCAACACCACCGGCTTTTAAACTAATTAAAAACACAGGCACTTGCCCAGATTGAAAAGCATTAATCACGTCTTCACGTTTTTTGGTTTGACCTGTTAATTTAACAAAAGCAATTTTTTGGCTGTTTAGGTTATCTTCAATCAGTTGCAACATAGTGGTAAATTGCGAAAAAATCAAAATTTTTCGGCCTTCTTCCACCATCTCTGTCACCATCTCAATTAATTGTTCAAGCTTAGCGGAGTTT
>NZ_CALETI010000241.1 GCF_937920075.1 uncultured Agitococcus sp. | reverse complement strand
AGCATGCTCGTTTAGATTTAGGCTTAGTAAAAACCGATGAAACTTTTATTTTAGTCACAGCTAATAAACAGCCCGTTGTCAGCACACCACCGGCTGTTGAAAGGGCTACACCATGAATTATTGGCTGATTGTCCCAGCCGCAGGTAAAGGAAAACGTTTTGGTGGTCAATTACCTAAGCAGTATTTACGCTTAGGGCAAAGCACAGTCATGCAAACCACCTTAGATCGTTTGTCAACATTAGCAGCAATCAAACAAATTATTGTTCCTATTCATCCTGAAGATGACATCGCAAAAAAACTGACTTATCAATATCCCCAAAAAATTCGTTTTGTCACAGGGGGCGCAGAACGTGCAGACTCCGTTTTGGCAGGATTAGAAGCGATTAAAACTGAAGCTCAGCCAGATGATTGGGTATTGGTGCATGATGTGGCTCGTCCTTGTGTACGTCTGACGGATATTCAGAATATGTTTACACAATTGTTTGATGATGAAGTAGGTGGCATATTGGCAGCACCTGTGCGTGACACCATCAAACAAGCATCTGATGATGGCCAAAATCACATTATTGCAACAGTACCTCGTCAACAATTATGGCAAGCTTTTACCCCACAAATGTTTAGATTTGATATTATCTATCAAGCACTTAGTCATGCTTTAGCTCAGCAAAATATGGTGACTGATGAAGCATCAGCGGTTGAGTTATTAGGTTTTAAACCACGTTTGATTAATGGTGCATTAGATAATCTAAAAATCACTTATCCTGAAGATTTATTATTAGCAGAGTTTTTAATAAGGCAACAAACAACATGAAATATCCACGTATCGGTCATGGTATAGATGTTCATCGTTTTGGTGAGGGTGATAGTATTACCCTAGCAGGGGTAAAAATCTCTCATCATCAAGGTTTAATTGCCCATTCTGATGGAGATGTTGCCTTACACGCTTTGTGTGATGCTTTATTAGGCGCATTAGCATTAGGTGATATTGGTAAGCACTTTCCTGATACTGATATGACTTATAAAAATGCCGATAGCCGTGTGTTATTACGTCGCGTATTTGCCTTAGTCGAGGCCAAAGGTTATCAACTGGGTAATTGTGATGTAACGATTTTAGCCGAAAAGCCAAAATTAGCCCCACATATTGCTTTAATGCAGCAGCGTATTGCCGAAGATTTAGCCACGAGCATTGAAAATGTCAGTATTAAAGCAACGACCACTGAAAAATTGGGTTTTGTTGGACGCCAAGAGGGCATTGAGGCTCATGCCGTGGTATGTTTAATTCCTAAAGAAGATTGGCAAGATTAATATGCACATATTATTAAGTAATGACGATGGTGTATTTGCCCCCGGTTTGGCCGCATTAGCTAAAGCATTAAGTAAAATTGCTAAAGTCACTGTCATGGCTCCTGAAGCAGAGCGTAGTGGTTATTCGAGTGCTTTAACTTTAGATCGTCCCTTACGTGCCACTCAACTAGATAATGGTTTTTGGTCGGTTAATGGCACTCCTGCTGACTGTGTTTATTTGGCTCTAAATGGTTTTTTTGCTGATGATGAACCTGATTTTGTGGTCACTGGTATTAATTCAGGCGCAAACTTAGGTGATGATGTGATTTATTCAGGCACAGTAGGTGCAGCACTTGAGGGGCGTTTTTTAGGAAAGCCTGCATTAGCGGTTTCTTTAGCAGGACCAAAAGTCAAACAACATACTAGCGTAGATGCTTTTGCCGTCGCAGCGGAACTAGTCGTTGATTTAGTCAGTCATTGGCACGATTTAGCATTACCAGAACATAATATTATTAATATGAATGTACCTGATATTCCTGCTAATCAAATTAAAGGTTTTCGCTTAACTCAACTAGGCAAAAGACAGCGTGGTCTATCTATCCAAAAAAGTCATGACCCACGGCAGCGACCTGTTTATTGGATTGGTTTAATGGGTGATCCTGTTCCTACAGAACATGAAACTGATTTTCAAACCGTAGCAAATGGTTATGTGAGCTTAACCCCTTTACAAACAGATTTAACCAGTCATGATGCCTTACCTGCGTTGCACGCATGGTTAGCAACCAAGAATACCCAATGATTTTGAAGAGATATTGATAATGCGTGTTGCACAAAAATCAAAATGGATATTTACTACATTAACTGTTGCCTTATTAGCAGCTTGTAGTACTGCGCCCAAAAAATTACCGACTGACGCTGAAAAAGCTAAGCTAACCGAAAAGCAACCACTACCACCATTAAACTATCCCTATTACCGTGTTAAAGCAGGTGATACCCTATATTCAATCGCGATGCGTTATGATAAAGATTATAAAGAATTAGGCAAAATTAATAATTTAGATGAAAAATTTACCATTTACGTTGACCAAAAATTGGTTTTAGAAGACGAAAATGCTAAGACTGAAGAAAAAACTTCAAGCGTCAGCGAGCCTGTAAAAATCGTTGCCAAACCATTGCCACCGACCAATAAACCAGTTGTCGTGAAACCCAAAACAGACACTACCAAGCCTGTTAACACAAATAATAATGACCTAAAACCAGTCGTCAAAAATACACCGTCTGTCGGTACGAACGTGCAAGCACTTGCAAAAAGTGGTTCACTGACTTGGGGATGGCCAGTCAATAATGGTAATAACCAACTGATTAAACGGTTTAGTACTGAAGGCGTGGGTAGTAAAGGTATTGCTATTGCTGGTAAGCGTGGTGATGCCATTAATGCCGCTGCTAATGGTGTTGTAGTTTATGCAGGAGAAGGTTTAGTGGGGTACGGTAAATTAATTATTGTGCGCCACAGCGATGAATATATTACTGCATACGCACACAATGATCGTTTAATTGCAACTGAAGGACAAAAAGTACAACTAGGGCAAAAAATTGCTGAATTAGGCTCAACAGGTGCAGATAGAGAAAAACTACATTTTGAAATACGTTATAAAGGTAAGCCTGTTGATCCATTAAGCATATTGCCCAATTAAATAGGGCTGAAAAGCCCACTGTTGATAATAAATAGAGATGGTGTCCCATACATCTCTATTTATAAAGAGGGCGACATCATGGCAACATCAAAAGCACAAACAAAAAAAACAACCAGTGTCTCACATCCAACTGACGCTACTCAACTCTACTTACATGATATTGGTGTTTCGCCATTATTATCGGCAGAAGAAGAAGTCCATTTTGCTAGATTAGCCAAAGCTGGTGAAGAAAGTGCGCGACGACGTATGATTGAAAGCAATTTACGCTTAGTTGTCAAAATTGCTCGTCGTTATGCCAATCGTGGATTATCATTTTTGGATTTAATTGAAGAAGGGAATTTAGGCTTAATACACGCCGTTGAAAAATTTGACCCCGAAAAAGGTTTCCGTTTTTCAACGTATGCAACATGGTGGATAAGACAAACGATTGAACGTGCATTGATGAGTCAAACACGTACTGTACGTTTACCAGTTCATATTGTAAAAGAATTAAATATATATTTACGTGCCGCTCGAGAGTTGAGCCAAAAACTAGATCACGAACCTACCGCAGAAGAAATTGCTAATCTATTAGATAAACCCATTGCCACTGTTGAGCAAATGTTAGGATTGACAGAAAAAATCACATCTATAGACAGTAGCTTTAGCGAAGATGGTGATAAGAGTTTATTAGATACGCTGTCAGACCCTCAAACTATTGATCCTGCTGACCAGATTCAAACCAATGAACTTAACCATAGTTTGGAGCATTGGCTCAACTTGTTGCCAGAACGTCAACGTGAAGTATTAATGCGTCGTTTTGGTTTGGCAGGTTTTGAAGCTTCAACCTTAGAGGATGTAGGTGAACAAATTGGTTTAACACGTGAACGTGTGCGTCAAATTCAAGTGGATGCACTAAAGCGTTTGCGTGAAATATTAATGCGTGAAGGTTTATCGGCTGATGCTATATTTAATCAAACATTGCATTAAATAATTTAACTTGCCTATAGATAAAACCAAGGTTTATGATTTATGGTATGTTCCTAGATCATAAACCTTTTTATTATGTCAAACTTAAAAGCCCAACTCTTAAAAAGTGGTTTAGCTGATGCTAAACGTGCTAAAAAAATTCATCAACAGCAATTAGAAGCAGGCAAAGCAGCTAAAGACGAAGCCAAAAATCAAGTCCAAAAAGCGATGGCTGAGAAAGTAGAACGCGATCGGCTATTAAACTTACAGCTTAAAGAAGAACAAGAAAAAAAAGCTATTTTGGCTCAAATCAAACAGTTAATAGAAACCAATAAAATTGATCGAGCAGGCGGAGAAGTTGCTTATCAATTTACTGATGATAAAAAAATTAAAAAATTGTACGTCACTGACTTACAATTTAACCAATTAACTAAAGGCATTATTGCGATTGTGCGTTTTGCCGATGGTTATGAATTGGTTCCCACGCGTGTTGCTGAAAAAATTGCAGCTCGTGATGCTAATTTGGTCTTGGTGCTTAATATTAAACCTGAAGCGACCGCCACCGAAACAGCAGAAGAAGATCCTTATGCAAATTATCAAATTCCTGATGATTTGATGTGGTGATTTATTAAGGATTAAATCATGGCGAATCCTCAACAAACCAATTATATGACAGAGCAAGAATACTTGCAGCAAGAGCAGCAATCTGATCTTAAACATGAGTATATTGATGGTCAAGTTTATGCAATGGCAGGAGCCAAAGCCTCACATAATCGTATTGTGGGTAATTTTTATCGTAAAGTAGGTAACTACTTAGAAAATAAGCCCTGCCAGCCTTATATGTCTGATATGCAAGTTAAAATTGCGAGTAAATATTTTTATCCTGATGTCTTGGTTGATTGTTCTAATTTATCGGATGACAGCACATTTACCGAAACGCCTATACTTATTGTTGAAGTCCTTTCTAAATCCACACGACGTGCCGATGAAACTACTAAACGTATGGCTTATATGCAAATTCCAACACTATTGGAGTATGTACTGATAGAACAAGATTTTGTGCAAATTGAGGTGATGAGTAAAAATCACCATTGGCAATCATTTAAATATTATTTAGGTGATGACATTCACTTTGAGTCGATTGGTTTGTGTTTGAAAGTTGAAGATATTTATGAGCGTGTGCAAAACTCCGACATGTTGGAATGGCTAAAAAACAAAACTTCCCAATAAATTAGTCAATTCGTCTGTTGAATGCCATTCAATATGAATGCCATCATCTGCTTGAATACCATTCAAGATAAAAAATAGAGAATTTTTATGGCCAAAAATAGACGTGAAATTGATAGCGAACACAAACGTCAAGAAATTTTATTAGCTGCAAGACAATTGTTGTTAGCAGAAGGTTATGACGCAACCAGTATGTCTCGTTTGGCTAAAGAAGCAGGCGTTGCCCCCAATACTTTATATTGGTATTTCAAAGATAAAGACGAGTTATTGATTGCCATTTTGGACGAACTGGTTGCCGAAGCCTTAGCAGAATATTTAAGCGTTCAAGCACAAAGCTTAGATAAGCAATTATTGTGGTTACTCGACAAATTTGATGCCGTTCCTCATGTGATTACGACCGTACATAATCGCATGAACTTTGCTGAAAGTATCAAAACGTGGCATCAACGTTTTCATTTTATGCTGGAGTCACTAGTTGTTAACCAGTTAATGCTGCATGGCTTAAAACAAGAAGAGTGTGTAGCAGCCGCCAAAATAGCGACTTTTGTGGTGGAAGGGCTGTTATCTCATCATGCAGGTAATGCGTGTGAAAGAGAAACCATTGCCAAATTTTTAATCTCAAAAATAGCACTAAAATAGCGTTTATTCACGTTGTTTAGGCCAGTCAATAACCACAGGTTTATTAAGTGGTGCATCTAACTCCACAACAGAACAAGCATTAATAAAGGTTGTATCACGATTAGATTCTTGACCATAACTTTCATGAATATGACCAAAGACATGATATGCAGGTTTGACTTGTTGTACGCGTTGCAACAAGTCGGCACAACCCACCCATTGTGAACGGACTTTATCCAAATATTTATAGGGTGGACTATGGGTAATCAAAATATCAGTGTTATCTGGAATATCTTGCCATTTTTTAGCTAAGGCTTCGCCACGTTTAAGATTAAACGCCATGCCATGAAAATAGGGCTGCCACGGACTACCAAAAAAGTTAATACCCTCAATGGTCACCGCTTCATGTTCTAAATAAATGGCATGATGAAACAATGCCCAACCTGACTCCTTTTCCAGACAAAGTTCGTGATTGCCTGCAATGACAATTTTATTTTGATGCGGCAATGTGCCTAACCATTCATCAAACTCTTCAATTTCCTCAATGAGACCATATTCAGTCATATCACCACAATGGATTAAAATATCACCATCAGGAATGGTTAATAAGTCATGTAGACCATGCGTGTCACTGATAATGACAATTTTAAGTGGAAGGTTCATTTTTATATAATTTCTCCAAAAAACAACCCCCACATAAAGCGGGGGTGTTTTAACAAGTCGTGTTAATCCTTGCGATTAAGTCAACTGAGCAACATCAATCTTGTTGGCTTTGTCGGTGTATTCACTCATACGGTCGAAGTTCAAATAGCGATAAATATCGCCAGCCATGCTGTCGATTTTGTTCGCATATTCCATGTACTCGGCCACAGTTGGCAATTTACCCATCACAGCAGCAACAGATGCTAATTCAGCAGAAGCCAAATACACATTAGAGCCCTGACCTAAACGGTTCGGGAAGTTACGTGTAGAAGTGGACACACAAGTGGTGTTTGGAGCAACACGCGCTTGGTTACCCATACACAAAGAACAACCAGGCATTTCGGTACGTGCGCCAGCGCGACCATAAATGTTGTAGTAGCCTTCTTCCATTAACTGGTGAGCATCCATTTTGGTTGGAGGAGCTAACCATAAACGTGTGCTTAAAGAACCGCCTTCAACTTTGTCTAATAACTTACCAGCGGCACGGAAGTGACCGATGTTAGTCATACAAGAACCGATGAACACTTCATCAATTTTGTCACCAGCCACTGTGGATAACAACTTGGCATCATCTGGGTCATTTGGACAGCAAAGAATGGGTTCTTTAATGTCGTTTAAGTCAATTTCATAGACTTTAGCGTATTCAGCATCGGCATCAGCACGCAACAATACTGGGTTGGCTAACCATTTTTCCATTGCTTCGATACGACGAGCCATTGTACGGGCATTACCGTAACCTTCAGAAATCATCCACTTTAACATGGTGATGTTAGAGTTTAAGTATTCAGCCACAGACTTTTCAGACAAAGTAATAGAGCAACCAGCCGCAGAACGCTCAGCAGACGCGTCAGATAATTCAAAGGCTTGTTCAACGGTTAAATCGCCTTCCATTTCGGACAAGTCAATTTCTAAGATACGGCCATTGAAAATATTCTTTTTGCCTTTTTTCTCAACCGTTAAGTCGCCTGCTTGGATAGCGTAGTAAGGAATAGCATGCACTAAATCACGTAAGGTGATACCAGCTTGCATTTTACCTTTAAACTTAACCAATACTGATTCAGGCATATCTAAAGGCATAACACCCGTTGCCGCCGCAAACGCGACTAAACCAGAACCTGCTGGGAAAGAAATACCAATTGGGAAGCGAGTATGAGAGTCACCACCAGTACCAACAGTGTCTGGTAACAACATACGGTTTAACCAGCTATGGATAATACCGTCACCTGGACGCAATGCAACACCACCACGATTCATAATGAAGTCTGGTAAAGTGTGGTGCATTTTAACGTCAACTGGCTTTGGATAAGCGGCTGTGTGACAGAAAGACTGCATGACTAAATCCGCAGAGAAGCCTAAACAAGCTAAATCTTTTAATTCGTCACGAGTCATTGGACCTGTTGTATCTTGAGAACCAACAGTAGTCATTTTGGGTTCGCAATAAGTACCAGGACGGATACCTGTTACGCCACACGCTTTACCAACCATTTTCTGAGCTTGGGTGTAACCTTTGCCAGTATCAGCAGGTTGTTGTGGTTGACGGAATAGGGTAGATGGAGCTAAACCTAAAGCTTCGCGGGCTTTAGTGGTTAAAGAACGACCGATAATTAAATTAATACGGCCACCAGCACGTACTTCATCTAATAACACAGGTGTTTTTAACGGAGCTTTAGCAATTTCAACGCCATCTTTAGTAGCGGTCACAATAGCATTAGCATGATCGATGTTTAAAACAATCTCATCACCCATGTTCATTTGTGATACATCTAATTCAACAGGCAATGCACCAGCATCTTCCATGGTGTTGAAGAAGATTGGAGCAATTTTGCTACCAATACAGAAGCCGCCATCACGCTTGTTTGGAATGTGTGGGATGTCGTTACCTGTAAACCACAATACAGAGTTTGTTGCAGATTTACGGCTAGAACCTGTACCAACAACGTCACCCACATAAGCAATGGTGTTACCTTTTGCTTTTAAGGCTTCTAATTGCTTGATTGGGCCGATTTCTGTTGGTTTGTCAGGATTGATACCATCACGGACGTTTTTCAACATTGCATTAGCGTGCAATGGAATATCTGGACGGCTCCAAGCGTCTTGAGCAGGAGACAAGTCATCAGTGTTGGTTTCGCCAGTCACTTTAAACACAGTCAATTTGATGGTGCTTGGCACTTCTGGACGGTTAGTAAACCATTCAGCATCAGCCCAGCTTTGTAACACTTCTTTTGCAGCAGCGTTGCCAGCTTTGGCTTTTTCTTCAACATCATGGAAAGAGTCGAACATTAATAAAGTTGCTTTTAATGCTGTTGCTGCTTCAGCTGCTAACTCAGCATTGTCTAATAACTGAACTAATGGCTCAACGTTGTAACCACCGAGCATTGTACCTAATAAGTACACAGCACGTTGCTTAGTGATTAAAGGAGAAGTAGCTTCACCTTTAGCAACAGCCGCTAAAAAGGCAGCTTTAACATAGGCCGCTGGGTCAACACCAGCAGGAACACGATTTTCTAATAAATCAACCAAGAAGGCTTCTTCACCTGCTGGTGGATTTTTTAATAATTCTACTAAAGCAGCAGTTTGTTGTTCATCAAGTGGCTTGGGTGGAACGCCTTGGGCAGCGCGTTCAGCAACGTGTTGGCGATAAGCTTCTAGCACGGTGAAATTCCTCATTTTTTAGGACAGACAAAATAAGAACCTTAAAATAGCAAATATTATGCCAAAGTCCTGACCATAAAAATGTCTAAATTGGCGGCAAACGAGGCTTGATACCTCAAGTTGTGGCTGACTAGACAACAGATAATCAAGAGATCATCAGACAGTGCGAATGTTATCACTGAGCGCGGCAAAAGTTAAGAAAGTGTTATATGGTTATTGATATAATCATTGTTTTAAAAATAAATGAGCAAATTATTTATAAGCCTACTTTTTGAAAGGATATTGCACTAAAAACGGACAAAAAGACTTTTTTTGTCAAAAAAATAGAGTAAAAACTCTATATGGGCTTAAATAATAAACAATTAAAGCTCAATTATCATAAAAACGAGGGAGTCAAAAATGTTTCAACAAAAGAAATTAGTCTCTGCCATTGTGTGTAGCTCTTTGGCACTAACGGCTTGTAATTCAAATGATGACGATAATGTGGGGGCATCCAGTAAAGCGGTGACTACCACCACAATTACCGTTACACCGTCTTTAGGTAAAATTTTAAATGGCCGTGTAACACTAAAAAATGCTAAAACGGGTGTGGCATTAGCTCCTACACAAACATTAACACCAACTAGCAATGGTACTGCAACTTTTACTGTGCCCGTTAGTCAAATTGCTGAGCCTGTATTAGCAGAAGTTTTGCCGACTACCGCAGGTGTGGTTGAGTATTTTGATGAGGCTCTTGAGAGTAATAAAAAAATTACCGTACCAACAGCTGATGTTGCTAAACCTATTTTACGAGCAGCAGCAAATGTTACTGCTAATGCAAATATTGGTGTAACGGGTTTAACCGAAGCTGCTGTTCAACAAGCGGAAAAGCAAGTTGGCGGTTTAATCGCTCAAAATATTAATACCGCTAATGCTGCTGTTAAAAATGCCTTAAAACTTAATTTTGATATTACCCAAGCACCTGTTGTAGTTGGTAACGGTGAATTTGAAAAATTAATTAATGCGTCTATCAATACAGCATTGGAGGCTCAGCGCAAAGCCTATGCCACATATTTGGCCACTTTAGCAAAAGAAGCTCAACGTATTAACAGCACCAGTTCAACCCCTGCTTATGATATGGCTCGTGCTTTTGCCAATGATTTTGCCCATGATGGTACTTTTAATGGTGTTGGTAGCCAAACATTAGCCATCAATTACACGAATGTTTTTTTAAGCAATTGGATAAACTGGGTACAAAATTTTTATGCCTCTTTTTTACAATTAAACAATATCGTTGCTTTTAATCGTTGGTACGGAGGTTTTAACATCACAGATAAAGATAGCGTTAAAAACTATCCAGATGCTGTGCCAATCCGTACTGTTGATGGTGTAGAAGAATATGCTTGTAGTGGTGAAGGACGGATTAAGTCTAGTGCG
>NZ_CALETI010000240.1 GCF_937920075.1 uncultured Agitococcus sp. | reverse complement strand
CCCTACACGACGCTCTTCCGATCTAACAACCTCGCGACATATCAGATAAAAATTTGTAGCAAGCAAGCGCAGGATGCGTATAGTCAAAACAATAATAATCAATAGGTTATGATTTTACTTCCTAATAACCAACAGATTTTTTCAAACCTAAAATAATGGGTTTCCTTCGTCAACCCATCCTAAAAAATCTAAACTATTAAACACTGCACATGATGCGCTAAATGGTCAGCCATAAAACTACTAATAAAATAATAGCCGTGGTCATAATTTTCATGTCGGCGTAAGTTGAGTGATTGACCATGTTGCTGACAGGCGGCTTCCAATAACTCAGGATACAGTTGATTAGCCAAAAACTGGTCGTTTAAACCTTGGTCAATCAAAATCGGTGGTGCTTTTTTGCCATCTTCAATTAACGCTGTTGCATCATAAGCCCGCCATGTTTGTTGATTATCACCCAAATAATGACTAAAGGCTTTTTGTCCCCAAGGGCATTGGCTCGGTGCAGCAATTGGCGCAAAAGCTGATACTGATTGGTATAACTCAGGATGGCGTAAGGCCAACACCAAAGCACCATGTCCACCCATCGAATGGCCAAAAATACCCACTTTGCTTTCGTTAGCAGGAAAATGCCTAAGAATTAACTCACGCAATTCTTGAGTCACATAACTTTCCATGCGGTAATTTTTTGACCACGGCTCTTGTGTCGCATCCACATAAAAGCCAGCACCCACGCCAAAATCCCACGCATCGGCTTCGCCTGTAATGCCTGCACCACGTGGACTGGTGTCCATGGTGACAATCATTACGCCATATTCGGCCGCCAAACGTTGTGCACCTGCTTTAATGGCAAAGGTTTCTTCGGTGCAGGTTAAACCTGCCAAATAAAACAACACAGGGACTTTATCATGTTGTGCTTGTGGCGGCTGATACACCGCAAAGCGCATTGGCAAACCAATAACGCTGGATTGATGTTGATAAAAGCCCTGCACACCGCCAAAACAGGCGTGTGTGCTAAGTGTTTCAAACACACTCATATTAAAACACCACAACAGAGCGAATCGACTCACCTGCTTTCATTAATCTAAAGCCTTCGTTAATGTCTTCGAGTTTTAAGGTGTGAGTGATTAAAGAATCAATATTAATTTTGCCTTCCATATACCAATCGACAATTTTAGATCGGAAGAGCGTCGTGTAGGGAA
>NZ_CALETI010000239.1 GCF_937920075.1 uncultured Agitococcus sp. | reverse complement strand
AACCTCGACTGTAACTTCAATTAAACCTCGCTCATCACTTGAAACATTCGCGCTGACATTGCGAATACTTGTTTTTATTTCGGCAATCGCATTGGTAATTCCGGCTAACATTCCCGTCCGGTTTTCGGTAATTGCCAAAAGTTTAGCTGAATTATCCGCCAAAGCACGCGATAAAAAGTTAACACCCGCAGATATGCAAGGCGCAACGTTTAGCATTTCCTCTTTAGGTGGTATTGGTGGTACGGCTTTTACTCCTATTGTTAACTGGCCTGAAGTGGCTATTTTGGGGGTTTCTCGTTCGAGTCACAAACCAATTTGGGATGGTAAAAGTTTTAATCCACGTTTAATATTGCCACTTTCTTTATCTTACGACCATCGGGTAATTGATGGTGCTGATGCAGCCAGATTTACGACTTTATTAAGTCAAATATTGGCCGATATACGACGAGTTTTATTATGATAATAATAAAAAAATTAACAATACTTAGTGTTGTGGCCGCATTAGCTGCTTGCCAATCTATAGGGCTTAAACCGCAGCAAACTCTAAAAGCGACTATTAATAACAATCAAACAAGTTATGTGAGTAGTATTGCTCAAGATGGCACATCAGTTGTGGTTAAATTAGCTAATGGTCAGCAACGAGTTGTGACCTCAAACTTGCCCACTTATTCAGCAACTATTGGTAGGGTTAATGTGCAGCAAGGTGGACGGAGTTTTGCGATTGAGCCTACTCAGCCCACTGTCACAACAACAGGCAAAGTAACAGGTAGTGTATTTAAGCCCAATGCACCTGAGGGGGCACATTGGCAATTAGTCAAACTTAATGGCCAAACTGTTGATAGTCAAAAAAGCAAAAGACCTCCATATTTACGTATGGTGGGTGGACAAATGCACGGGCTAACTGGCTGTAATGTCATGAGCGGTATTTATCATCGTGATGATAAAAAAATGCAGTTCATGCGTGTACAAGGCACAACGTCTCAGTGTGACTATAAAGAGTTAGAGCGAAATTTTATTGGAGCATTACAGCGTTTACGTGTTTGGCAGGTGACACCTGATTATCATTTACAGTTTATGGATGAGAAAAATCAGGTGGTTGCGGAGTTTATAGCATTGTTTCCCTAAGAGCGTTGCCATAGCACTTCAGTACCGCCATGTTCACGCGCTAAGATACGTGCTGCGACAAATAAATAATCAGATAAACGATTTAGATATTGTAAGGGTAAAGGCGAAATTTGTTCTTGTTGGCTAAGACTAAACACACGGCGCTCAGCTCGACGACAAACGGTTCGAGCAACATGACAAATACTAGCCGCTTTACCGCCTGCAGGTAGAATAAAGTCTTTTAGTGGAGGCAAATCCTCATTTAAAGAGTCAATCGCTTGCTCTAAACGTGAGATCGCTTCTTCTTTTATTAAAATAAAATTGGGAATACATAACTCACCACCCAAATCAAATAATTCATGTTGGATTTTAGATAAAATAGTTTCCATGTGATGATTGGCTGTTAATTCTGCGCGTAATAAACCTATAAAACTATTGAGTTCATCCACAGTACCATAGGCTTCAACACGTAAACTATCTTTAGCCACACGGCTACCATCACCTAAACCTGTTGTGCCATCATCACCTGTTTTGGTATAAATTTTTGATAAACGATGTCCCATAACATATCTCTTGCATGTTTTTGGTAGGGGCAACCCTCGTGGTTGCCCAAATTTATGTTTATTTGAGGGTAGCCACAAGGGCTACCCCTACGAGTTTAAAATTTCACTTCGGCACTGATTGTAGCGGTAAATGGCGTAGCTAGGTAACGTGTTGTTGCACCTGAATAAGCAAAACTATAGGTTTTGTCGGTGATATTTTCGAGCGACACACGTAACTTAGTGCTTGGTACAACTTGCCAATAAGCATTGACATTAGCGACAGCATAGCCAGCTAAACGACGTGGTGTGTTACTGCCAAATAATGGCGCATCTAACGCATGACTTTTAGCCAATACTTCGCTTGAAATACCCCATTTTTCTTGGTTGTAGCCTGTAGTAAAGCTTAAGCTACGACGCGGACGACGTAATAAATCTTGTTTAGTCATATCATCTTGGGCATGATTATAACCACCGTTCAAACCAAACATTAAACCATCTTGTTGCCAGTTAACACCAAGCTCTATACCTTTAATAGATGCTTTATCAACATTAATATTTTGGCAAGGAAAACCACCCACACAACTAATTAAATTATCAATATCATATTGATAAAAAGCGGTATTTAACTTGAATTGACCAATTGTGTGTTTGCTACCTACTTCTACAGAGGTAGACTCTTCGGGTTTTAAATTAACATTACCACCATATCCATATAAATCGTTTAAATCAGGTGCTTTAAATGCTGTCCCATAATTGGCATAAATACGGTGTTGATTATTGAGGCTATAGCCTAAAGCTAAAGTACCTGTTTGATGTGTGCCAAAGGAATCATAGTCTTCATGACGAAGTGAAAGTTGGGTGCTAATTTGGCTAAATTGTGATTGTTGTTGTAGATAAACAGCTAAGTTATCTTGCTCTTTATCGTATTTAGTACCAAAACCGTTGTCATATTGTGCTTCAGTATTGGTTTGGGTGATGCCTGCTACCAAAGTGATTTCTGAGGAAAGTGCAAAGGTATTTTGCCAATCGGCTTGTTGTTGCTTGGTATGTGCCAAAGAACTACTTTGATTTTGGTCAATATGATCTTTTAGTTGGCTTAAACGAATTTGACTATTCAGTGTGTCGTTAATTTTACCCTGTGCATGAAGACTAATTAATTGGTTTTCAAAGTCTTGAGTGACAAAACCAAAATTGTGATATTCAGTAGTGCCTTTGTTTTGTCGGGCAGTGACCGAAATTTGACTAAAGCCTAAATCATAATTAGCTTTTAAATTAACGCCGTGATTTTTATAGCCATATTCGCGTGTGCTTTTTTCAATAATGTCAAAACCATTAGTATAAAATGCATTTGCATTAATTAACGCAGACAAAGCATTTTGTTTAAAGGTTTGATTAAAACCTCCTTTAACCAATTTATGACTACCTGCACTAATAGTGGCTTGGCTAGAGGTTTTATTAGGTGTTTTAGTAATAATATTAATCACACCACCAATTGCTTCAGAGCCATATAAACTCGACATTCCACCTTTAACAACTTCCACTCGTTCAATATCATCTAATGTGAGATTTTGAATGTTGGCTTGACTGCTAGTGGCTGAGTTAATTCTTATGCCATCAATTAGCACTAAGGTATGGTTACTTTCTGTGCCACGAATAAAAGTGGACGTTTGGCCACCAAAACCGCCTAAACGAGCAATATCAATACCTGTAGTAAATCTTAATATTTCACCCAAATCTTGAGAGGGGTGCTGAGCTAACTGTTCTTGAGTAATCACCTGAACAGAGGCTAAAGAATCATCAACAGATTGTGTGGTACGAGTTGCAGTGACGACGGTTGTTGGCAACGTAGCCTCAGCAGCAAAAACAAAAGACGAGCAGGCAGCGATACTCGCTGCTAAAAATGAACGAGAAAACATAAATAACTCCGACTGTTTGGTTCCCCGCAAACAGCGAAAAAATGAAAAGAAAACGCCACTTATCCAAAAAAAGAGCGTTATATTGGCAAATATGGTCGGTCTCCGGACTCCTATGCCGACTGTCTAAGACAGTCGTTTATTTAGCCTTCCCATTTAAAAACAGTGGCATATAAAATAAACAAACATAGTTACCGTTGCGGGGGCAGCACTGGATTTGCACCAGTTTCCCATTTGTAACATGATAGGGTTTACGCATTTCGTTGAAATTAGCGCGTTTTATGAACATAAGGGCATTAAAAATGCCTGAAATATGAATAAATAAGCGATAACCGCGTAAGTCCTAAAAAGTCAAACCGTACTTAAACGGACACCATAAAGCAGGGCGGATATTAGGTAAGATGTGTGAGAGATGCAAGACAAAGGTTGGACAAACTAAATTTAATTTTTAGTTTGTCCGAATAGCACAATTTTGACTGGAGGTTTTAGCGTTTAAAACTTCATATTTAACTGTGCGCCAATTAAATGAGCAACACCCTTATAATCTGCGCTATATGTTACACCACTATTGCCTGCGCCTTTCACGCGATCAATGTGAGCTGTTTTCTCTTTTAAAAACATGTAGGCCGCATCAATAGACATTTTATCATTGAATGGATAACTTAATCCTAAACTTAATACGGTTCTATCTTCACTAGGCACACGTACACTGCGATGCTCGTCAGTAACTGGTGTATTATCGACACCTAAACCTGCACGATAAGTGACGCCATGACCACTTTTCCAGTCTGCACCAACACTATATGCCCATGAGTCTTCCCAATGTAACTCCTCTGTAATAGTGGCAAAATTAGATGGTGCATTTTGATTTTTAATGATTAAGTTTTCTAAAACACTCCATTGAGTTAAGCCAATACTTGCATGAATATTAGTATCACTATTGAGCTGATGGCTAATAGATACCTCTATGGTTGCTGGGGTAGAAATATCTAAACTTGCATCATAGTTTAAATATGCGCCATTGACTGGAAAGTTAAAAACTTTTGTTGTTCCTTCTAAACTATATTCGGTTTCGCTTCGGTAATTAAAACCAACACGAGTCTGTTCATCGAGTTTCCATAATAAGCCTAAGTTGTAGCCAAAACTTATATCATCACCCATGACTTCAAGACTAGGATTGCTAGGGATTGGAGCTACCGCAGCCGATAATAGGCCTTCAATTTTGCTAGCACTTAAACCTAAACCAACAGAAAAGTTGTCATTAATTTTGTAAGCAATCGTTGGCTGAATAGCAATAACTTTGACTTTGCTTTTATCACCAAAAAAACGACCTTGGAAGGAGCTTTCATAATTAGTTGATAAACCAAATGGTGCGTAATTGCCCACACCAACAGTTAAATTATCATTCATTTGGTGACTAATAAAACCCGAACCAACCCAAGTAGGTGGAATCATATCGCCATTATTTGTTCCTGCATGTGATGCTTTAACATTTTCAATGTCAGCGGGTGCATAAATAAAAGTAGCATTGCCACTCATTTGTGTACCACTTAGCTGTGTTAAACCAGCAGGATTGGAAAATAATGTTGTTGGATCGGCAGCTGTTGAAGCCCGACCAGCTTGAGTCATACCCATACTTTTTATACTTTGCTCATTTAAGGCAAAGCCAGCAGACCATGCTTGGGTGCTTAATAAACTAATCGCAATAGCTAAATAACGTGGATAAAGTTTAATAGATTAGAGTTCCTCTGTTGTTATTATTAAATCGGCTGTTAACAAACAGCCGAAGTCTCTTTGATAAGATAGCGTAAAAGCTTGTTTTTGCTGTTGTTTGATTGTTAATAAAATTTATTAACCTGTATTTTTTTACGCAACCATATAAATAGTATTAACGCAGGCAAAATAGAGACAGTCGAAAAAACAAAAAATCCTACATAACCTATGCTTGTCACCATAAAGCCTGATAGTCCACCAATTAATTTACCAGGTAAAGTCACTAAAGAGCTAAATAAAGCATATTGGGTGGCGGTATAGTGTTGATTAACTAAAGATGATAACCATGCAACAGCGGCTGTTCCCAAAAATCCACCAGCAAAGTTTTCACCACCAATCACTAAGACAAAAATATTAATATTGGCAGGAAATAAACTCAATAAAATAAACAATAAGTTACTTAATGCACCGACGATCATGCCCACAAATAAAGTGCGTTCAATCCCAAATCGAACCACACTTGCACCACCAATAAATGCCCCCGCAATACCTACCCATACGCCAAATAATTTGGAAACTGCACCAATCTGAGTTTTGGTAAAGCCACTATCTAAATAAAAGGGAATAGCCATCACGCCTAACATTTGGTCGGCTATTTTAAATAAGCCCATAAATAGTAATAGGCCAACTCCTAAAGCACCTTTATATCGAACAAAAAAGTCTTTAAAAGGGCCAATTACACCATCAGTCATCATTTCGCCAAAAGAGTTAAAGGTACTTTGTTGACGTTGTGGTTCTTTGGCTAAATAAGTGGCAAGCATCATAAATATGACTAAACCTGCCATCAATTGGTAAATTAATGGCCACGAGACATGGTCAGCTAACATCAAAGCTAACGCTCCTGAAGCAAGTAAGGCAAAACGATAACCTAGCGTATAAGTGGCGGCTAATGCCCCCTGTATTTCGGCAGGTGCAATTTCAATACGGTAAGCATCGACAACAATGTCTTGAGTTGCGCCTGCAAATGCGGCTAAAAAAACAAATAAGACGAACAATGTTAAGGCATGAGGACTAATAACTGACATCGCCAATAAGCTAGTACATAACATAATTTGTGCCAGTAATAGCCAACTACGCCGTTGACCTAGTTTATGCAAAATAGGTAATTTTGCTTGATCTACAAAGGGTGACCATAAAAATTTTAGTGAATAAGTTAAAGACGCATAACTAATTAAGCCAATCATCTCTAAAGAAACTTGGCTATCTTTTAACCACGCAGATAATGTGCCTCCGACCAATAAAAAGGGTAAACCAGAGGTAAAGCCAAAAAAGAACATAATCAATGCCGCAGGTTGGGCAAAGGCTTCCTTGAGGGTATAGGTTCGAGTTGTAGGATTAGTCATGATGGTTGAAGTTAAATTTTATGAATGATGGGCAGAGAGTAATGCAAAACAATAACAGATGGCAAAGATCGCTTTATGATAATCTTGAAAAAGATCAAGTTTGGGTGAAGTTATGGCAAATAGCGAATTGCAACAATTATTGTTACAAAGTTATCAAGGGGTGTTAAGTACCCATTCTCAACATTTGCAAGGCTATCCTTTTGGCTCTGTTGTGCCATTTTGTTTAGACTATCAAGGGCGAGTCATTATTTTAATTTCTGAGTTGGCTCAACATACTAAAAATTTAAAAGTTGATAAACGTTGTTCTTTGTTGGTGTTTGCTGAGGGGGATGATATTCAAGCAGCAGCAAGGTTAACCATTATTGCTGATGCTACGCCTGTTGCTCAACATGAGGTAGAGACAATCGCTCAGCGTTATTATCGTTATTTCCCTCAATCAAAAGATTTCCACAACATTCACGATTTTAGTTTTTGGGTCTTACAACCCGTCAAATACCGTTATATTGGTGGCTTTGGCAAAATTCATTGGGCAGAACCGCAAACTTTGGCGAATCCTTTTCATGCAGAAACAGAGACTGATATAGTTGAACACATGAATCAAGACCATGCCGATGCTTTACCGTTATATGCTAAACTAGCCAATATTGTTGCAAATAATGTCACTATATCAATGACGGGTATTGATAGTTTGGGCTTTCATTTACGCATTGGCGAAAAAATTATTTATATTAGCTTCCCACAAGCAGTCAATAGTCCACAGCAAGTACGACAAACATTAGTTGAGTTATTAAAAATAGCGCGTCAAACAGGAAATTAAACATGGCTTTATTATTAGTAATTGGTTTTTTAATCGCCGATATCGTTTTGAGTATTTGGGTCGGTAAACAAGTGGGTGGTTGGATGCTGCTATTATGGTTTGTGATGGCTTTTATTGTCGGTCGTCAAATTATGAAAGGTGCAAGCAAAGAGTTAACTCCCCAATTACAACAAGCACAAATGGGTGGGGCAGTTGATCCCAATGCCAATTTTCTTGCTGCAATTTGTCAGGCATTAGCTGGCTTTTTATTGATTTTGCCCAGCGTACTCACTGATTTAATGGCGGTACTGTTATTGTTACCACCTGTGCAAAAAGCATTACAAGGTAAAATGCAACAAGCTTTCGCAGCGCGTGGTGCAAATTTAATGATGATGGGTGGTTTTGGTCGAGCAGGCCAGTCACCATTTGGACAACAATCGCCCTTTGGTAATAATCCCTTTGCGAAAGGTGATGTCTTTGATGGTGAGGCAACTGAAGTTAAAGCTAAACCAACACCAGCCGTAAGTAATATGCGTGTGACTACAGCAACTCAAAAACCTATACAAACTTCAACAGAAGTGAAGGGTGGCATGAAAGTCACTACTCGTTTAGATAAAAATAACTGACTGTTTTTTGAGCGGATAAGGTCTATCTGCTCTTATTTTTATTTTTTCCCCTTGAAGCTGGTAAAGCTGTCCCCATTTTTCCACAGTCTCACTGCTGTAAGCAGTGAGTTTTTAATCAAACGATATATGTAACGCATTCAGGAGCGCGAACAATGAAAATTCGTCCTTTACATGACCGTGTGGTAATTCGCCGCGAAGAGCAAGAAACCAAAACCGCAGGCGGTATCGTATTGCCGGGTTCTGCTGCTGAAAAACCTTCTCAAGGTGAAGTGATTGCAGTGGGTAATGGCCAAATTACTGAATCTGGCGAAGTTCGTCCTTTAGATGTCAAAGTGGGCGACAAAGTATTATTTGGTCAATATTCTGGTAGCACTGTTAAAGTTGACGGTGAAGAATTATTGATTATGAAAGAATCAGAAATTTTAGGCGTATTAGAAGCCTAATTCTTGGATTGTTAATATTAAGTATTTTGAGGTTAGTCAAAAATGGCTGCTAAAGACGTAAAATTCGGTGACTCCGCTCGTCAAAAAATGATTAATGGCGTAAACATTTTAGCTGATGCTGTTAAAGTAACTTTGGGCCCAAAAGGCCGTAACGTCGTCATCGACAAAGCTTTTGGCGCACCACACATCACTAAAGATGGTGTCTCTGTTGCTAAAGAAATCGAATTAAAAGACAAGTTCGAAAACATGGGCGCACAGTTAGTTAAAGAAGTTGCTTCTAAAACTGCTGATGTGGCTGGTGACGGTACAACAACTGCTACTGTATTAGCTCAAGCTATTTTAAATGAAGGTTTAAAAGCCGTTGCTGCTGGCATGAATCCAATGGATTTAAAACGCGGTATCGACAAAGCTGTTCGTGCTGCTGTTGCTGAAATCAAAGCGATTGCAACACCTTGTGCCGATAGCAAAGCGGTTGCTCAAGTTGGTTCTATTTCTGCTAACTCTGACACAACTATTGGTGATTTGATTGCTCAAGCCATGGATAAAGTGGGCAAAGAAGGCGTTATCACTGTTGAAGAAGGTTCTGGTTTTGAAGATACCTTAGAAGTCGTTGAAGGTATGCAGTTTGACCGTGGTTACATCAGCCCATACTTCATCAACAAACAAGATTCAATGACTGCCGAATTAGACAGTCCATTCATTTTATTGGTTGACAAAAAAATCTCTAATATCCGTGAATTGATTCCTGTATTAGAAGGCGTTGCTAAGTCTAGCAAGCCCTTATTGTTAATTGCTGAAGATGTAGAAGGCGAAGCCTTAGCAACATTAGTTGTTAACAGCATGCGTGGTATTGTTAAAGTGTGTGCGGTGAAAGCACCGGGTTTTGGCGACCGTCGTAAAGCTATGTTACAAGACATCGCTATCTTAACTGGCGGTCAAGTGATTGCCGAAGAAGTGGGTTTGAGCTTAGAAAAAGCCACCTTACAAGACTGTGGTCGTGCCAAGAAAGTCATCGTTTCTAAAGAAAACACCACGATTATTGATGGTGAGGGCCGTGCCGAAGAAATCGCTGCACGTGTACAAACTATTCGTATTCAAATCGAAGAGGCCACTTCTGACTACGATAAAGAGAAGTTACAAGAGCGTGTGGCTAAACTCGCTGGTGGTGTAGCTGTGATCAAAGTCGGTGCTGCCACTGAAATCGAAATGAAAGAGAAGAAAGACCGTGTTGACGACGCTTTACATGCAACACGTGCAGCGGTAGAAGAAGGCGTAGTTGCTGGTGGTGGTGTGGCTTTAGTGCGCGCTGTACAAGCAATTAAAGATTTAAATGGTGATAATCCTGACCAAAACGCAGGTATCAACATTTTACGTCGCGCAATGGAAGCTCCATTACGTCAAATCGTTTCTAATGCTGGCGAAGAAGCCTCAGTGATTGTTAACAAAGTTAAAGAAGGCACAGGTAACTATGGTTACAATGCCGCTTCTGGTGAGTTTGCTGACATGATCGCCATGGGTATCTTAGATCCAGCTAAAGTAACACGTTCTGCCTTAGAAAATGCAGCGTCTGTTGCTGGCTTGATGTTAACAACTGAATGTATGATTACCGATGCTCCAGATGACAAACCAGCTGCTGCTGGTATGCCAGACGGCGGCATGGGTGGCATGGGCGGTATGATGTAAGCTCTCGCTCTTGCGAATCCTAAAAAACCCACTTTTTAGTGGGTTTTTTATTTGGCAAGCCATTTTGTCGGAAAAATAAGCGGTTTGGTAGATTTTTTGAGGGCTTTATATTACAATTGTGCAAATTAATGTAAATGTGTAGGACGATAATCACACTTTACATACTCTAGCCCATCAGCGAGTAAAAATAACAAGACGGGGTTTTTCATGCGTATATTGTCTTTATTATTGTTAGTTGCAACTTCTGCAACAGCTTCCGTGCGTGCAACCGCAGATACTTGTGGTGATTTAGCGGCTAAATTCTCTGATGAGGATAAGCGCGAAATGATGAGTGTGGGTGAAATGGATGATTTACGCCTTTGTGTAGGGGAATGGATGCGCGATCAAGTATTACAAAGAAATAGTCCTACCAACAAAGAGTTAAGTGAAGCGGCTTCACATTTGCCTACAGCACAAATGATTCAAAAATAAGCATTATTAGTTTTTTACTGAAAGATTAGCGCGTTAAATACGCGCTTTTTGCGTTTAAAACGGCTATGATTTAACGCAATCTAATTAATTAAAAAAGTATTGGGTGTTAACAATGAGCAAAGATAAATTAGTAATATTTGATACCACCATGCGTGATGGCGAACAAAGCCCAGGTGCATCAATGACTTTAGAAGAAAAAGTGCGGATTGGTAAAGCCTTAGAGCGTATGAAAGTGGATGTTATTGAAGCAGGTTTTGCCATTGCTAGTCATGGTGATTTTTTGGCAGTTAAAGCCGTTGCTGAAGCGGTAAAAGATTCGCGTATTTGTTCGTTGGCGCGTGCTCGTGCTGAAGATATTGACCGTGCTGCTGAAGCCTTAAAAAATGCTAATGCTGCACGTATTCATACTTTTATTGCCACCAGTCCAATTCATATGAAATACAAATTGCGTTTAGAGCCAGATGCCGTGGTTGAAAACGCAGTACGCGCGATTAAACATGCACGTAATTGGGTCGAAGATGTCGAGTTTTCTTGTGAAGATGCAGGACGTTCGGAATTAGATTTTTTATGTCGAATTATTGAAGCGGCGATTGATGCAGGTGCGCGTACTATTAATATTCCTGATACTGTCGGTTATGCGATTCCTCAGCAATTTGGTGAGCTGATTCATAACATTATTACTCGTGTCCCTAATGCTGACAAAGCGATTTTTTCGGTACATTGCCATAATGACTTAGGTTTAGCAGTATCAAATTCTTTGGCTGCGGTGTTAAACGGTGCGCGTCAAGTGGAGTGTACCATTAACGGTTTGGGTGAGCGTGCAGGCAATGCTGCTTTAGAAGAAGTGGTGATGGCCATTCGTACCCGTAGTGATTTATTTCCTGTCGAAACAGGTATTTATACCCCTGAAATTGTGCCAACTTCACGTTTAGTGTCTGGTATTACAGGTTTTCCTGTACAGCCTAATAAAGCGATTGTGGGGGCAAATGCGTTTGCCCATGAGTCGGGGATTCACCAAGATGGTGTGTTAAAACACCGTGAAACTTACGAAATTATGCGTGCCGAAGATGTGGGTTGGAATGCCAATCGGATGGTTTTAGGTAAACATTCTGGTCGTGCCGCTTTTAAAGCACGCTTGGAGCAATTAGGCATTGATGCAGGCACTGACAATTCCTTTAATAGCTTGTTTATGCGTTTTAAAGAATTGGCTGACAAAAAACATGATATCTTTGATGAAGATTTGCATGCTTTAGTCAGTGATAGCCAAAACGAAGTGGCTGAAACTTACAAACTCAACAGTTTAGAAGTCACTTCTAAAACAGGCACCAAACCTGAAGCAAAATTAACGTTGGTGGTCAATGGTCAAGAAAAGCAAGTGACAGCGATTGGCTCTGGCCCTGTTGATGCGACCTTTAGGGCGATTGAGGCAGTCGCAGACTCTGGTACAACATTAGAGTTGTATTCGGTGAATGCGATTACCAGTGGCACAGACTCTCAAGGTGAGGTGACGGTGCGTCTGAATCAAGCTGGCCGTATTATTAATGGTCATGGTGCAGATACAGACATTGTCATTGCCAGTGCCAAAGCCTATTTAGATGCGCTTAACTTGATGGTGGCTAATGTCGCACGCGCCCATCCTCAAGAAGAAGATAATATTTAATTTATGAGCAATATTGCCGTTGAAGGCCGCCGCCAAGCTTATTTGGCGGCATTAGGCATTCCAGTTTGGACAGTCAGAGCCGAAAGCCAACTTGCCGATGTGAGTGATCCTGTTGCTTTTGTGCCGTATTATTTAGAGCAACTGATTGACGAGCAATCAATCAGTTATCAGCCGCATAAAGAACAAGCAGTCACTGTTGTTGAGCAAGAGCTGCCCAAACCAATCGTTAAGCAACCCGTTCACAGCTTTGAAGAGCCACCTTTAGAAAGTTATTTAAATGATCCTGAATATCAACGTGCAGAGGATTTTGATGACTTTGTTCGTGCGCGTACAGCATTAACTGAAGAGCTTAAACCAACACCGACCGAACAAACGGAGTTACAGCAACGAGTTGCCGTTAACGATACACAACCCATTACTTTTCGGTTTGCTGTGTATGGTTGTGGTGCTTGGCAACTGATTGTGCCGCGTTCACAATTATTAAGTCCCAGTGAAATGACTTTGTTGGCGAATATTCAACGAGTGATGCAGAGTGAAAATGCACCACCTTTATTGTTTGTTTGGCCAATGGTGCATAACTACGCCTTGCCACGCCATCGTCAGGCCGCGCAAGAAGCTTTAGCTTTTTTCTTTCGTAATCAAGCCTTAAGTGATAAGGGGTATATTGTTTTAACCGATCACGAGCAAGATTTAGTGGATTTATTACGTGCCAGCACTGACAAAACGGTTATTCAGCAAGCTAGTTTAAGTTTTTTATTACAGCAACCTCTACAGAAAAAAGCCTTATGGTTAGCCCTCAATCAATAACCTTACGCATCATGCACACAGACGATTTAGCTGCTGTGTGTGCTATCGAAAAACAAGTTCAATACGCCCCTTGGTCAGAAAAATTATTTGCTGAAGGGCTAGAGCGTCATCGTTGTATAGTAGCAATTAATCAACAACAGCAAATCGTTGGTTTCTCAATTGTTCAATTTATTGTCGATGAAGCGCATCTGTTAAATATTGCTGTTGAACCGACACAGCAAAAGCAGGGCATAGGTAAAGTTTTATTAGATGATGTATTAGTTAATAGTCAGCAAAAAAAAGCCAGCACTATTTTTTTAGAAGTGCGAGAAAGTAATCAGCGAGCTATACAACTGTATCAAGCAGCAGGTTTTAATGAAATTGGCCTAAGAAAAAATTATTACCCAACTGCGCATGGTAAAGAAAATGCAGTAATTATGGCATTGATGATTTTTTAAAAGGTTTTTTAGAAGTTTCTTATATAACAATGATGTCCCCTCTCCTTGTAGGAGAGGGTTAGGGTGAGGTCTAGATTAACTTTTTAATTGCTCCGCTAAAATTTTAACTGCCTCATCGACATCAATCACAGGTAATTTGCCGATTTTACGTTTTGCAATCGCCATTTCGACTGCTTTGCGTAAGCCGTTTTTTTCGACTGAAAAACCAAACATACGACTGTTACCTTGTTTATCTTTCCAACAGCCATTTAAGTAGGGATAGGAGACAGAACTATCACTATATTGACGCCATTGAATATGAATACCCAAAACACCAGAGGTATTACGCTTGCCTAAGCCTTGACTAGGTAAGCGCTCTCGACTGTTTTTGATACCCAAGGCATCTAATAGTTCTTTTTCGGCTAGCTTAGCTAGTTTTAGAGAAGCTCTTTTGCCACCGTGTTTTTTAATTGAAAAGTAACGTGTTTTCCCCTTCACACGTACTTGATAGCCATGCTCACCAGTTTTTTGATTGATGATTTCTTGAATAGCCATAATGATTGCTCCTGAGATTAATCAGGCAATCCATGCTGATTTAGTGGTTGTTAATTTAAAGGTTGAAGTGTTGTATAAGAGACTGAAAAACAGTCATAGAATAATAATAACGTGAAAATCTTAACATTTTATTAGCATTTTTGCTAAAGTATTGTGTATAAGATTAATAATATTGCCGCTTCATAGAAACTGTTGACATTTTTATCAGCAATACAGTTCATCTATCAACGTTAATAGCACTTAATGTTAATCAGAGAGTTAATATGTTAAGCAATTTGTTTTTTACCTTAAAAAAATATCAAGTACCTGTTTCAATTAGAGAATATTTGGATTTATTAACGGCATTAAATGAACATTTAGTTTTTGCAGATAGTGAAGAGTTTTACCGTTTAGCACGTATTTGTTTGGTCAAAGATGAAAAGCATTTTGACAAATTTGACCGCGCTTTTAAGCACTTTTTTGATGGTTTAGATACACTAGCTAATCCTTTAGCTAATGCGGCTATTCCAGAAGATTGGTTGCGTAAAGAAATAGAAAAAAATCTAAGCCCTGAAGAATTAGCTCAAATTGAGAAAATGGGTTCGTTAGAAAAACTAATGGAAGAGTTTGAAAAGCGTTTACAAGAGCAGCACAAGCGTCATCAAGGTGGTAATAGGATGGTGGGTACAGGGGGTACGTCACCCTATGGTGCTTATGGTGCCAACCCAGAAGGTGTTCGTTTGGCAGGGCCTTCCCGTAATAAAACCGCTGTAAAAGTATGGGAAAAAAGGGAGTTTAAAAATTTAGACGACTCTTTAGAGTTAGGTACACGTAATTTACAAGTTGCTTTAAGACGACTACGCCGTTTTGCTAGACAAGGTGCTGAAGAAGAGTTGGATATTAACGATACGATTAAGTCCACTGCCCATAAAGGTGGATTATTAGATATTAAGTTAGTACCAGAACGGAAGAATCGAGTCAAAGTGTTGATTTTCTTTGATGTAGGCGGATCAATGGATCCTTACGTTGAGGTTTGTGAGGCATTATTCTCGGCAGCACGTAGCGAATTTAAGCATTTACATTATTTTTATTTTCATAATTTTATTTATGAAAGTGTTTGGCAAGATAATAATCGCCGTTGGTCGGAGCGTTTGCCCCTTTGGGATATTATTCATAAATATGGGCCTGATTATCGTGTAATTTTTGTGGGTGATGCGTCGATGTCACCTTATGAAGTGTTGTCTGTTGGCGGTTCAGTAGAACATTTTAATGAAGAGGCTGGGGCTGTGTGGATGCAACGATTAACACAGCATTTTCAAAAAGTTGTGTGGCTAAATCCTGAGTCAGAAAGAGCGTGGCAGCATACACAGTCAATTAGTCACATTAAAAAGTTATTAGATGAGCGTATGTATCCATTAACCTTAGAGGGTTTAGAGGCCGCGAGTCGATATTTGAGCAAATAAAATTTGCCAGCCCCTAGATGCTGTTGGCGTTTGGCGTGTGAGCTGCAATCAAAACGTCAGCAGACCTTAAAGATAATAAAGAAACAAGGAGAATAGAGTGAGCAGTAATTTTAGTTGGTTTTTGCGTTTTGTAATTTATATCCCGTTAACGGTAGCTATTCTTTTTATGGTTTCATATAGTTACTTGACTTCTCGTTTTGATAAGAACTTTAGTGAATGCTTACAAAAAGTTCCTTTAAATCAACAAAATGTATCCGCTCGAGAAATGACCAGTTTTGTGGGCTGTTTAAAAAGCAAAGGTAATTTTTTTATTAGTCGGATGATGCGAGAAGAGCGACTATATCAATATACACAACCGAAGATGCAGTGTGAATTAGTCGGTAAGTGGTATGTTTCCGATGGTTATCAAGAATATTGGTTAACTATTCAATCTGACTCTCGGTTTTTTACTGAACCATTACGTAATGCAAAAGTACAAAATGAAACGATTTTGAATAAAGGTATTTGGAGTTCTGCCGATAAACAAACAGCAATCCAATTTTTTGATGGTGAATATTTTTGGCCAATACATGAGTATAAAATGAATTGGTTAAGTGATAGACATTTTGCATTAGTTAATATTTTAGAAGATAAGCAGATTTATTTTTATCGTAATTCGTCTCTAGATCAAGTATGTAGCAATTCAAAAAATATAACAAAATCCAACTAAACGCTTGAAGTTAATCGCTTCACCCCCATGTTGAGGAACACTTGATAATTTTTTATTAAAGGAGTCCTCAACATGACTGATACTGTACAAAAAGAAACCTTAGGCTTTCAGACCGAAGTCTCCAAACTGTTACATCTCATGATTCATTCTTTATATAGTAATCCTGAGATTTTCTTGCGTGAACTCATTTCTAATGCGTCTGATGCCGCCGATAAATTACGTTTTGAAGCCTTAACCCATGCCGATTGGTTAAGTGAAGACCCCG
>NZ_CALETI010000238.1 GCF_937920075.1 uncultured Agitococcus sp. | reverse complement strand
GCAGTCTACAGCGTTTAATGATTGCAGATGGTGGCGACAGCGTAACGTGTGAGCGTGATTTTGACGCGCCATTCCCGACAAATGTCAAAGTGGTTGTTGCTGCAATTAAAAATACGGGCAGTGAATTTATTGATATAGCCTCAATGAATCCCGTTCAGAAAATCGCCGTCTTTGATTGCGATAATACCGCCACCTTGTTTACTCATGCGCTAAACCGCATTAAGGCCACTTGTAGCAGTGAAGAACGCAAAGATTTGTTAGGTATTGCTTTGGGCTGGTGTGGCACGTTTAAGCGGATTTGCGTGGCTTTAGGCGCGTTTAATAAACCAAGCCAGCCCACTATCAACGAGGCGGTTGTGCAGTGGTGTAGCAATTGGATTGTGTTTCATTTAGAGAAGTTGTTATCACGTTTAGAGATTAACGGACTAGATGAGGAAATAGGGATTGAGGAAGATGTTTTAAATGTCGTGTATGATTTTGGCAAAAAAGGCGCATCAAGCCGCGATATTGGCCAAAAACTTAGAGCATTTAGAAACATGGACGCGGTTCAAAAATTAGAGTTATTAGCCAAACTGCAAGGGCAAGAAAAAATCATTGAAAAAAAGGAGGGCAAAGCGGTTCGTTTTTTTATGCCTGTTTTTTTCAAAAGTGATTGCGCGACAGGATCAAAATAGGCTACTGTAGAACGGTCAAACGGAATTGGCCTCCTGTTTTTAATACTGTGACACGTTTCCTAAAGTGTTCCAAGTGTGTGGAACAGGTCAAACCTTAGAGCCGCAAGGGCTACAAGAGAAACGTTCCAGTGTTCCAGTGTTCCACTCAAAAAACAATTTTAGAAAAAATTGTCGTCTTTTAACAAAATCCCCTAAAAACCTTAATACAATGCTCTCTCTCTGTAATTATTATATATATATTATATAGTCGGAACATTACGTTGGCACGATTCCCCTCTAGCCTTACAGCCGCAAGGCTTGCAGCCGTTCCTACTGCCGTGTCATTTTTTTTTACAGGAACACATAGTAAAAACTATAAAAAAACTATTCTTTATAAGTAAAAGTTATTAGAAAACACGCACTAAAAACGCGATAATAACAAGGCGGCTAGGTTAGCTACCGAAAAGTGAGAGTCATTCACTCACAGCCGTTTCAATTCTTGAATGATTGCCAGTAATGAAGGCCAACAATATGAAACTCACCCCAAAGCAACAACTTGCATTTAACACAATTACCGATTGCATAGCCAACAAACAACCAGTCCTACTCACAGGCTTCGCAGGCACAGGCAAAAGCACAACTATTGCCACCGTTATAAAATCGCTGTCTCACAAACTTATCACCATAGCTACGCCAACAC
>NZ_CALETI010000237.1 GCF_937920075.1 uncultured Agitococcus sp. | reverse complement strand
AAGCATATCCCTAAAAATGTAAAAGTAATCCCAATTGTCACCAGAAGACTGGGTGCAGATTTAATAATATGTTCAGGACGTTTATCTATTAGGTAAATAAAATAAATAACAAAACCGAAGATAACAAGAAAAGATATTGTGGGTAATAAAGCAGGTGGCATGATATTTCCCTATCAGGATAAATTTATATGCAATGTATTATTATACAGTTTTAAGGTTGCCATATGAATTATGGAGGTATACAAAAAAATATGATGCTTCTATGTGGTCTTGGCGTAATAATGCCTAGACAGTTTTATCTCATCACATTTATACACTACCTAATATCAGTAAAATACATGATTCATATGTTAGTTGCGAGATTAGCACAGCTATAAACTTTATATCAATTATGTTCTATCATGTTGGTAGGCCATTACTCAATTTTTTGCAAAGAGCAATGGCTTTACGACTTTCAATACTCCTCTGGCAACAATACCGTTGTCACCGACCTATCAGCTTCGGTAATAATCCACACTTTATCTGTTTCCAAAGGGTAAACTGACATAATACGATAGCCACGCTCAATTGCTTCTTGATTGCTTAAGGCATCTTCGGCAGGCACATTGCCCCAATCGCCTGATTGATGACGAGCCAGTAAGCTAAAGCAGGATGTATGATGTTTGGCCAATAGTTCAAGGGCATTGGGTGTAGCCACCGTTTGACCGAGTGAAAATAAAGGATTACTGCAAAGTAACATGGTAATTCTCCGCGTGGGTTAAGGTTAATTAGGGGAAGTGGTTTGCGCTTGTAAACGTTGACCGAGCTTTTGCTTTAAAACACCGTTGGCTGTTTTAGCGTTGATGTTGCTGGGGTTAGTTGAAGGGTTTGTGTTTAAGTCATCGTCATCGTCATCGGCGTTGGGATAAAACTCCTCTAACAATTCAGGGATTTCGTCTTCGCTAAATTCAAAGGTAGCATTGTTAAAACCTGCTTGTGCCGCTTGGTCTAAAGCCTGTTGCTGAAAGCCTATCTCTAGCCGTTGTTGATTGAGCGTTTTAGCTTGCTGTAAAGCATCGGCTAAAGTGTGGTTATCTCTCAGCGTTAAATCCACGTAATAGATGGCTGAGCGATGGCTTTGGGTAGTACTTTTACCTCTGAGTTTTAACTGCAAGGGTAAACAAGCTAATACATCGCCTGACACTGCTTGGTAGTAGGCGAGTCGTGCCGCTAAAGTGCGAATACTGTTAAAGCCTGTCGTTCTAAAGATAAACGTGCCAATATCTTCTTCGTCATTCACAATCACATGTAAACGACCATACGGTTTACAGTGACCTGTTCGGGCTAAGTCACAGGCTTCGGGACTAGGGCAGGGTAATTGTTGAATGCCTTGTGGTGTATATCGCCGACAGGTATCCCCATTACCGACACACAGCGGTCTGCCTGTTTGTCTATCGAATAAACTGTATTCAGCACGTAAGTTTAACTCAGGCGAATTAAATAATAGGCGAACAGGGATGGTGCGTAATTTACCGTTGCTGGTGGTTTGTGCTTGGCGGAGTTGTTCAT
>NZ_CALETI010000236.1 GCF_937920075.1 uncultured Agitococcus sp. | reverse complement strand
TACTGGCTCACCGATGTTTGCTCTGAATATGACTGTTAATATTCCTGCCAAAGCTAGGGCAAACGCACTTAAATAAAAAGCGACTAAGAGGCATTTAAATTAATTTAAATAGAGGTTAGGCTAATGGATTATTCACCTATTTCTATATAAAACATGAATTTAGTATCAATATTCGAAGACTTGCCTGATTTCAGAGTTGACCGAAACAAACGTCACCGTTTAGTCGACATCATGGTCATTGCGGTGACTGCTTTTATTTGTGGAGCGGATGGATGGACAGAGGTTGAGGATTTTGGTGAATCCAAGCAAGATTGGTTTGCTAGTTTTTTAGAGTTACCCAATGGGATTCCGTCACATGACACCTTTTGTCGAGTTTTTCGTTTATTAAATCCTGTGCATTTTGAGGACTGTTTTTTACGTTGGATAGAAAGCATTCAAGATAAAACGAAAGGCGAAATTATTGCTATTGATGGCAAAACACTACGTCGCTCTTATAACACAGGCAAAGGTAAGCCAGCCGTTCATATGGTGAGTGCATGGGCAAATACCAACGGTTTGGTTTTAGGCCAAGTGAAGACAGAAGAAAAATCAAATGAGATAACCGCCATTCCTGAGTTACTCTCCAAATTGTCCTTAGCAGGCTGTATTGTGACGATAGATGCGATGGGTTGCCAAAAGGCGATTGCCACGCAGATACATAACCAAGAAGCGGATTATGTTTTAGCGTTAAAAGGCAATCAAGGTTTATTGCATGACGATATAAAAACCTATTTAGATCATGCAATTAGCCATAAAAAACCACTTGATTATCATGAAGAAGTGGATGCAGGGCATGGTCGTATTGAAACACGTCGTTGTTGGGTGACAGAAGATATAGCGTGGTTAGCCCCCAAAGCAGTATGGACAGGTTTGCGCTCAATTTGTGCGTTAGAGTGTGAGCGTATCGTGGGTGAGAAGATAAGTTGTGAGCGTCGATATTTTATCTCTAGTTTAGAAGCAGATGCGACTATTTTAGCGAATGCGGTGAGAGCGCATTGGTCGATTGAAAACAATCTGCATTGGGTTCTAGATGTCGTATTTAAGGAGGATTATTGTCGTGCGCGTGAAGCGTACGCCGCCCAAAATATGGCTGTACTACGTCATATAGCACTTAATTTACTCAAGCAGGAAAACTCACGTAAACGCAGTATTAAAAACAAACGACTCAAAGCAGGATGGGATGAAACCTTCTTGCTCTCTGTCTTAGGATTTTAAGTGCGTTTGCCCTAGCTGGGGCATTGTCCGCTTGATTGCTGAGTTAGATTGGGGAATAACGATGAATATTACAGAGAGCAACATAACAAGTCTTGCTGAAAATCAAATATTTGTT
>NZ_CALETI010000235.1 GCF_937920075.1 uncultured Agitococcus sp. | reverse complement strand
GAGATGTGTGCAATACTAAATGGCGATAAAGAGTATAAAGCTATCAATAACTAATAATTGATTGTTTTCAATACATAAGGCGTATTATTCATTGCGTAAACTTGCCCCATTCTAGCCCCAGCAGGTTGCACTATATGACACCTAAACAAGAGTTATTTGCTCAAGCATACCTTGAGACTAGCAACGCCTCCGAAGCGTATAAACGCGCCTATAACACGCAGGCGAACGCCAACACTGTTAATCGTAAAGCCTCGCAATTATTGAAACACCCCGAAGTGAGTACCCACATCATTGAGCTGCAAAACGAGCAACGTAAAAAGCATCATTTAACCCTGGATGATATTTTGCAGGAATTAGAACAGACGCGCTTATTGGCACTCAAGAACAAACAATGTTCTGCAGCGATCAGCGCAACGATGAGTAAGGCCAAGTTATTGGGATTAGATAAAAAAGCAGGTACAAACACCGATCCACTGACAGCACTTATCGCATCAATACAGGGTTCGTCCGTGCAAGTTGTCCAGCACTGTGATGATGATTAACGTTATCCTAAAGTTACCGTAGTGATTCCAATAAAATCATAAAAACCTTGGGGTAACCTTAGGGTAATCTTGCGTGAACTTGTTGTAATCTTGTTGTTTTTATGGACTAGGAAAATTAACAATTGGACAGTTTTTAGGTTTTATTGATTCCAACTAAATCATCAAAAAGTAGCGAATTATTTTATCGCATAACGCCTATTATGTTAAATAAGCATATTTTGACTATTCAAAAATATAAAAAAAGATATTCAAAATATACTTTTGATTGTATGATTAAGTCATGACTTTAGGAGCTTAGACCATGCAATTAGCCGTTATTGATGACCTTATCACTCAGCAACAAAACATCATTAAGCAATACCCCGACAATGCAGAAAAAAGCATAGCCTACTTATCAGGATTTATTGATTGTGCAAGAAAGGCGCAAGTTATCAGTGAGAAAGAATATCAAGCGTTCAAGGCGCAAGTGTTGGAGCTGATGCCATGATAAACGCACCCATAGCCAAAGCCTTGCTAGAGATGAAAAAAAGTGCAAATGTTGTCATTTGGGATTATCAGTCTTATTTTGAGATTACGATTGATAGTAAAGAGATTGCCCCTCAGCGCATGACTAGCCCACCACAGGCGCGAAAGTTTAAGACACTGGCAGCCGCGTACTCATACCTTAGAAACTTTTTAGACTATGAACGCGGTATTACAATACTAATTGCATCAAGCCGCGATAACTGACCCCTCACAAGTTGCCCGATTGATGCACTACTTAGCTTGCATCTTAATAAATGCCCTTATATCATGTTGTGTATGTTCATAATGAACGTAAAAGAAAAGACTAAATTACATTTAACCGAGAGCCTACAAAGGAGATTCAAAGCTATACAACATATTGTGATTTTTAATCACAATGCGCTCCAAAAAAAACCAAAAATCTCAAAACGCCCTAAAATCTCAAAACGCCCAAAAAACCCAAAAACAAAAAGCGCACGTATTTTGTGTTATATCGCTTTTACTCATTTGTTAGGTTCGCTTTATAGCGAGTTTAACTTATGGCTGCAATTACACAGCACCCAACTGCAAAAACCGAAACTTTTGCTAATCCCTCTACTTCACAAATTCGCTTTATTAGAAAGCGCGAAGTGATGCACAAAACTGGCTTATCCTCTACAGGCATTTACGACCTTATGGCGCGTGATTTATTCCCAAAAAGCATCAAACTTGCAGGGGGTAAAGCGGTTGCATGGTTAGAGAGCGATATAGGCCAATGGCAGCAACAATGCTTAGCAAACCAAGTACAGGGAGGCTAAGTAATGACTTCTACAATAGATAATCTTAAAAGGAAGGGGGGCGACCAGTTAAGCGACTGGACAGCCCCTAAGCGAACAGCAGCAAGCAAAGCAAGTATAGCATATCAATTCACAAGTTTTGATGTTCTAAACGACAGCTTTAACGAGTTTAACGCACTTGCCGCAAGTGTTGGCATTGATGGCCAAGCACTCAAAAACAAGATTGATTCATTCAATGGCCAAAAGATAAACAAACATATCGCACTAACTAAAGGCGACCCTGTTTTTGCTTTTGTTCGTGAGAAAGTTTTTACTTGGAATAATGAACCCGTCGGCTATTACCCCATCATCACGCTAAACACGTCTAAACATGGCGGACAAAGCGAAACATTTAGCGGATTAGAAGCAGCAACAGCGCGTTATAGACGTGCTTTAGGCTTAGATGATGCAAAGGTATCAAGCCGAACAAATACCGCACCTAAGCGCGATTTTGAGGCCGAAGCAAAGGCAAGAAAGGCAAAGGCAGACCAAGCCGAAGCAAAACAAGCAGCTTACAAAGCAAAACGCTTAAATGATTTTCACGAACTTTTCAAAACCTTGCCGCGTGAAGTTGGAGACCATGCTTATCTTATTAAAAAATTTGGTTCTCAGCTTGCACCATTAGCCGCGTTATCACTCGACCTTAGACGTGGTAATGATGGACTAGGGGATTTTATCGCCTACGCTTTACACGGGCAAAGTGGGCGCGTCGTTGGCTATCAGCGCATTTATGCCGAAATACCCAAAGGCCGCAACGATAATAAGGATTTTATCGGTTCAATGGGGGGCGCATTTACTATTGTTGGTGATGCGGAAAAAATCACAGGCCGCGCTTATATAGCCGAAGGTTTAGCCAACGCCATAACCTACCACCTAGCAACAGGTGAACCGTGTTTTGTTGCATTAAATGCAGGAAACCTAAAGCGCGTCGTGCCGTTTGTTCGTGGTACATACGCTGAAAATATCACGATACTGGCAGACAACGACAGAAAGAACCTTGCACAAAATGGCAATACAGGCATAAACGCGGCACTTAACGCCATTACATACGGGGGCAAGCAGTCCGATTACTTAATTATTGCGCCTTGTGATGATGCCGTAAATTGGGATTTAAACGACGTTTTAGTGAGTGATGGCTACAATATCGAAGCCGTTCAAGCCGTCGTTAATAATAAAGAAAACCGTCGAAAGGTGAACATCGACAAACTAGGGCAACGCTTGGAAAGTATCAAGTTGTTACCCCATAACCAACGAGAAAAGGCCGTTTACGCGCTGTTAGCTTATGCCGTAGATTGCGCCCCAATACGCCCACTAGAACTCAGTTTAGCGCGTATTAAGAAGCATTTAGGCCATGAGTGGAGCGCGTTTCTTGAGTCTAAAGCGTTATGGATAAGCCAAAAATATAACGCCAAAATTGAGGCCGTAAAGCCGTTATTTAGTTTTAAAGATAATATCGCCGTTCACTTTGCACCTCAGACAATGGCCAAACATACAGCCGATACTTTGTTTAAAAATGGTGGGCTATACATCGACAATCGCGGTACAGGTTCAGGCAAAACCTTGAACATGGCCGAAATAGTTAAACTGGCAAGACTTTACGAATCGCAAGGCGAAAGAGTAGGCTATATATCGCATCGAGTAAGCCTAAGCGCGAACAGCTCAGCACGATTAACCCTAGAAAACTATCAAGACCTAAAACCCCATGATATGCGCGATGTTCAGTATATGGCTATTGTTGCGAACTCTTTGGCTAAATGGCACTTTGCCGCGTTTTATGAAGATTGCGACGTGCTTTTTATTGATGAGATTAAGCAAGTTTTAGAGCATATAGCCGTCGGTACTTTTGACAATCGAGACCGCGCCAAGGTATTGGCAACCATTAAAACAGCCATTAAAAACGCACGACTTGTTATTTGTGCTGATGCCGACATTGACCAAACGACCTTAAATTTTCTCAAGTCATGCGGCAAACCGATTAGACGTATAGCGAGCGATATAAGCGGCAACGCGCCAAAAATTGATAAACCAGTCATTCACTCAGACACAAACACTATCAGAGATGAAGCCATACGTTCAGCTATTGCAGGAAACAAACTACTGATTCATTGCGACACTAAAAACGAAACCGAAAGCCTTAAATTGGTATTGATTAGCTCAGGCATAAGCGCAAACGATATTTTAGTGGTGAACAGCGACACCAAAGCCGAACCTGACGAAACAGAGTTTTTAAAAGACCCTGATACTTATTTAGCCAAACATCGACCGCGTGTTGTGTTGGCTAGTCCGACCATTGGCAGTGGGTTCAGTATTGAAAAGAAATACTTCGATGATGTTTATATGCTTTTGACAGGCATTTTAACGCCTACCGATATAATGCAAATGTCGGCACGTTATCGCCATGCTAAACGCTTATTTATTGGTTTTGAGGATAAGAACAACCGACCAGAGGCAACGTCGGACGCAACAAAGCTATTAGGCGATATGCTTATAAATAGACGTTTACGCCTAGCGATTGACCCAACGACAGACAAATTAACGATTGATGTTAAAGCCTCAGAACTCGACACCTTGCGCTATAAGATACTTATGCAACAGGAAGAAAGCCGCAAAGACTACGCCAATAAAACGCTACTTTGCTTTATTGCTAAAGGCCATGAAGTGCAAAAACTTGGCATTGTTGAAGATGCCGACGATTCAACCAGTTATAAAAAAGCATCTAAGGAAGCCAAAAAAGCCGTTAAAGAACGTCGCTTGATTGGCATTGTTAATGCCGAAGTAATCGACGCGCAACAAGCAGAACAGCACGAAAAGAACGCCAACACGACCACTCTAAAAGAAAAGTTAGAACTGGCACGTTTTAAAATATGTGAACAATTGGCAATTATCGAGCCTAAATGGGCAGATATTAAGTTTTGGGAAGATAAAGGCTTAAAGAAAATTCATTTATTCGAGACTTTACGGGCAAACGAACAAGCCTGTATTGACTTTGATAAGCAACAGGCAATGACTCAAGAAAACTTATCATTGCGAACAAAAGCACTCGAAAAGCATCGAATTTACACGATGATTTTTGACAGACTGGGGATTGATAAAGAAACGGGCAAAGGTTCGTTTAGCTTTACTCAGGCATTAGACGCGCTCAAAAGGTTACAGATTCATCATAACGAACTAGCCGCGCTTGGTTTTGGTAATTTTGAGAAAATAAATGAACGGTACGCCATTCGCTCAATTACAAACCTGATTAAACGACTCGGACTAGAGACCGAAGCAAAACAAACCCGACAAGGCCGCATTTATTCAATTAAAGAAGGAAGTTGGCAATGTATGGTTATTCATTCAGGCAATCGCAAAAAACAAAATATTCACGCTTTAGATATAAACAAAGCCGCGAAAGTATTTACCTTTGCAGAGATGACCGATGACGAAATACTAAAGAACTGGGGGCAAAAAACAGCATAATGCCAACAGATAAAACTCTATTGTCTAAGCAAATAGTAAATTCTATCTGTTGGCAAACAGCATAAACCCACTAATAAACGTCGTTTTGTTGGTGGGCTTATGCGACACAATAAAGGCGCATGACTAGAACCTTAGTCATTTTGCTGCGCCTATGGTTTATGTTTTAGCGATGAAACAATAAGAGATTTCCGAAGTATAAAAAGGCGTGATACTGTTCAATAATTGGAGAGATACGCGTGCGCGCGCGTAGTTATCAATTCGCGCAAGTGTTGGAGCTGATGCAGCAAAATGAACAAAAAGAACAGTTTTTATGGTTATACGAAATTCGCGCACCTGTTCATAAATGACCGTTTATGAACGCCCCTGTTCAATAGTTTTTTAAGTGTTCATAAAATAGATGTTTTAGTTTTGGACGTGTTCAATAAGATTTTAACTTTATGAACACTTTTTTATACTTCGAGTCGCGCACGCGCGTACTGGGTAGATTTTGCTTTTTATAGCTTGTACAAAATGTTCATTTTCTCAGTGTTGCGTAGTTACCAGGCGAGATAATACAGATTCTGCACCCCTATAAAAAAGAGTTGCCTCGCGTGCGCGCGCGTATCTCTCCACTTATGCTTTTTACGGTTATACGAAATTA
>NZ_CALETI010000234.1 GCF_937920075.1 uncultured Agitococcus sp. | reverse complement strand
ACACAAAGCCTAATTATTGTACAATAGGTAGGTTTTGATAAGTTTTATAGGACGGTGTATTGTGCCTGACGGCGTTGTGCATCTTTGCCAATCATGGGCATGAGTAGGGTAGGCTCGGCTTTAAGGCCATACAGCACTACCACACCAATCTGATATTCGCCCAACTTAGCCAACACACTGGCACTAAGCTGCACATCGCCCTGAATAAAAATGCGTTTTAACGGCGCAAGTGGCACAGTATTAATGCGTGTTTTATCTTGATACACGGTTAAGGCATTGCTATCGACTTTAAGTTCTATTCCACGTTTGTCCACAAAAAGCGTATTCATAGTGGCCTCGTTGTTGTGTTGTTTAGAGCGTTTACCACTTGCTCAACATGATTAAGGGGATGTTGTAGGGCTATTAATGAATAAAAAATGACCCCATGTTTTGTTCAAAATCGCGGTGTTTGCCAATGTGCAGCACAGGTTGGCGTGGGTCTAAACGCACAAACAACAGGCGGTCAGTTCTTTGGTCTATGAGTGTGTACAAATAATCTTTGGCAGCTTGTACTTCGCTAGTGGTAAACCAACACTCCATAGCTGACTTTTGGCCTTGCACACGCCAGCCTTGAAGATATTGGCGAACTTGCTGCAAGGTGTCTTCGCCGCTAATGTCATAACACACCAAATATAAATCGCGGCTCATGGTAAGTCTCCGTATTTAGGCTGTATGAGTGATGCTTTGCGTATTGTCGTTAATGCGTTTAAGTTGTTTTTTCAATTTTTTAAATAAACGGTCAACCGCCTGATATTCCGCTTCCATGTGTGTGCGTTGTACGATGTTTTGGCAGTTGGCTAAGTCAAATTTGAGTTGCTGACGACGTGGTTTTAGTTGGTCAATAAATAGGGTGACGGTTGTGCGCTCTTGATTAAGATGATGTAACGCTAATTGACGCACCTTTGCAGATTGTTGGTGTTGAGCTGAACGCACTTTTTGGTGATAGACGTTTTGTTGCTGTTGTTGATATTGTTTAACGGTATTTTTGCTTTGCTCGCGTAACTGACTTAATTGACGTTCACAACGACGTTCAGCTTGTTCACGTTCTTCGTCCGAGCTGTTGCTAGCAAAAATAGCCCCAATCAAGCCTGCAATTAATTCGCCTGTCAAATCTAAACTATCGTTAGCCACAACGCCCAAGCCTGTCGTAATATCACCAACCAAATTAAATGAGCCTTCGGCAACATCAACAGCAATATCCAAGGTATCTGCCGCCACACTGCCTGCAAACTCTACGGTGTCAACCACAATAGAACCTGCAGTTTCAACCACATCTACGACAACGCTAAATAAATCATCTAAGAAATCAAACATAATAAGTACCTCAATAAACGATATATGCAAAAACAGCTTGTTAACAAAGCAGAGGCCAAAGAACATCCTTGTTTGTTTCTCCCTGCTTAAGAAAGCAACCAAATAATGGCAATAACCATAGCCACCTCCTGAGTTGTTAATGAATTGCTATGAGTGACAGTGTAAAAGGAATTTAGCCAATGTGCGGTTATTGCAAGCTTGTGACTATTTCAATAACCAAGGTGCGTTATTGTTGGCCAAAGCGGCGTTAGCTTGGAGTTGTTGAGCCAATAAAGCATGACGTTGTTTGGCATTTTGTTGCTGGGATTTTAGTAGGGCAGGCAACGTCTCTTTTAATACCATTAAGCGAACATCGGGCATTTCTGCGGGGTTTGTGGCGACTTTCATTAACTCGGTAATATGCTGCTCAAGTTTTTTATTATCCTCTAATTGCAAATCTAAGTTTTTTACCAATAGGTCAAACTGTTGGCGAGATTGTTCCATTTGTGCAGCCAAATTTGCTAAAGCATAGTGAAGGGTTGCATCTATCTTTTTGCAACTAATGATGGTTTCTTGTTCGATACGAGCCTTTTCTAAACGATATTCATTTTCAAGTTCGGCCATGTGCTGTTGATGACGATAATGACCATTAATTAAATTACCAACTACATCAGCCACAACAGTAATAAGGGGTAAATTAGCCATGATATGCACCTCTGTTCATCGTGAATTTATGCGTTAAACGGTTGAAGACGAGTGCTTAACTCATCCAATATTTTTATGGCTTGTGGTGTTGGACTATCCATAAAGCCATATTTCAGGTTATGCCGACATTCCACCACATGACTTAACTCTGCATTGCTATACACATTAGCTTCCAACAGCAACAACAGCTTTTTTAAGGTTTGGTGTGGGTGAAAATTAGAAAAGTCATAACCTTGTAAAATTAATAACTGCGTTAAACGACGGAATAACAAATCATACTGCGTCAAAAAGCTCACAGGTTGATTCATAAGCTTGTGTTGCCATGCCTGATTTTTACGATTTGCTTGCTGCTGCAAATAGGGCGTATGCAAATACACCAAATAGCCCTGTTGAGCTAATGTTTTAAGTTCGTTGGTAGCCCATGTTGTCATCATTATTCTCCTAAGCCTGCTTGTTGACGTGAGGCATACAACTTAACCACACTGATAAAAACTTCTTCACCGCGTAACACAAATTCGTCTGAGCAATCATCAACTTGCAGCGTTAACATGGCACGCGCCAATGGCACGTCATAAGCCAATTTTTTTAGCTCGGCATTAGATTCACCATGACCGACAATTTCCCATATTTCGTGGTGGGTATTGCCTGTTAAACACTGGGTTACTTCTAGCTCAACGACAGAACCCAACCACACTTTATCTAGTGGGCGAGCGTGTTCTTGCACGGTAAAAATTCTGGCTCTTTCGAGTGTTTGCACTAAGCGTTTAACTTCACCATTTAAAAAGGCTTCCATTTGTTGCTGACGGTTAAACTCTGGGTTGTCGTGCCAGCCATCACCACTTAATTCATGGGCAATACGGCGTTGCTCACAAACCTCTAAGTAACGAGCCTGAGTTTTGTTTAGTTGTTCTTGTAGAGCGATAAAACCTTGTTCGCTAACAAAAACCGAGTTGTTGATTTGGGCTTGAAAAGAAGACAACATGATAAAAACTCCAAAAAAATAATTAGGCGGCTTTAGGCCACATGGTCGAGCCATAAGCACATAAAAACTGCCCCAACAAACAAGCGAGTTCGTGACTAGACAAAGGACTTTGTTCAACATTAGGGTCAATGCCTTGACGGTCGTCACTGACTAATAAACGCGTGTGACCTTGCTGTGTTGGGGCGGAACACATCATCGTGGCTACTAAAGACTTGTTGGGATAATCACAAATACGATGTAAAACTGAGGTCGGTAAAAAATAAGATTCGCCCACACCACGAAATTGTTGTCCTAAACTGCGTAAACAAAAATCACCTTGCCATTGTTTGTGGCTAGAAGTTTGTTGTTGTTTGGCATGGTATAAAAACTCACAACCTGTAATATCGCCTTGACGGTCATCGACAAAAGTTTCACTTAATAAATGACCACACAACACGGTAGAGGCAAAACTCCAACGATGGTCATGGATATTTTCTTCACAGGGCGTGTTTGGAAACCAAACGTGCAAACGCAATTTCCAACCATTTTCGGCGGCCAATACCACTTTTAAAAAGCCATTGCCATGATGATAAGAACGGGCAGCTACTTGAGCTAATAGAGCAGGATTGCTTAACACTTCATTAAGCAAAACATAGATGGTTTGTGGGCAAAATGTCGCGGCCATCCAATCGGCTAATTCTTGACCTGCCTCAACATTAGCATTATAGTAATGACTTATATGCGCAATCACTGCAGACAACATAGAACCATTGCTAACCATATTGTTTGTAAGTGCTAACATCATTTAACCACACCAAAATCATCGCGGTGTGGCTATTATGCAAACCAAATCGTCAAAACGGATTTTCTGCAAGCTTGTGTTTTTTCTTTGTTAAGACCGCTTAAGCCACCATAGCACCACTGCATTTTTAGTGGGGTGGCGTTCATGTATATTGTTATTGAAGGTTTAAAAGGCGTGGGCAAATCAACTTTGTTGGATGCCTTGTGTTTGCGGCTAAAACAAGAAAATGTACGTTTTAGTTTAGTCACACCCACACGGCCATTGCCAAGATTTTGCTTAGCTGAGTTTTTAGCGAAGCATTGCCGTGTGTTGATGCGTTATGATTTTTTTCGTTGTTATTTATATCGTTACCGTTCTAATCAACATGCGCGTCAAGCAGACTGGACTCAACCCTTAGTATTGGGTGATCGTAGTATTTTGACCAGTTTAGTAACCCGTTGGCCAAAAGATAATCAAGCTCAGTATATTAAAAAGACCAAAGCACAAGAATGCGAAATTCCTTGGCCTGATGAAGTCATTTATTTGCAAATGCCTTTAGAGCCATTGTTATTGCGATTAAAACAACGTCAACGAGATTATGGAAAACAGGACGAGTGTGTGGAGCGTTTAAGTTTGGCGTTTGAGTCTTACCAAGATTTACAACACAAAGGTAAATATTTGGGTGTGCCATCGGGCTTAGATTGGTCAATTGTGAATGCCAATCAGCCACCAGAGGAGGTGCTTGAGCAGGTTTATGCTTTGCTAAAGGCACGTTGCCCTAAAGCATGGTTATGAAAACGATAAATGTTCCACGTGGAGAGTGTTTAGGATTTATGTAATAAATATATTAAATAATGTATTATGTAATAAATAAAACAAAAAGCTCAATAAATGAGCGATTTTTACGGGGATTTTGAGTCTATTTAACATAACAATGATTATGCGATAAATTCTTGAAATGGCAAAAATTGTGATTCATGGAAAAATATAACACAGCAATACGGTTATTTGTAGGAAACTGAACAACCACCAGCTAAAGCTGGAGGGTTAGCCATCACGACTAAAGTCGGG